>JASHTL010000039.1 GCA_030040595.1 Microcaldota archaeon | reverse complement strand
GCTTCTGCGTTGCTTCGCACTGCGCTTATGTGCAGCTTCCTTGCGAGCCTGAGGCACTTCTGGTAGTGCCTGCCTGATATTACTACGCGATGGCCCTTCTTGCTCAGGAACCTGGCGAACCACTCGCCCATCTCCCCTGCTCCGCCTATTATCGCTATCCTCATCTCATCCAACCTGTTGCCTTCTTGTATGAACCGAGAACCTTTACTGATTTCGTCGATTTTTTCAGCATGCTCAGCGCGTTCGCAACGTTCGCATCCTTCCTGTCGCCGCTGAAGTCCACGTAGACGCTGTATTTCCACGGCTGCCCCAGGACAGGCCTTGACTGCAGGTATGTCATGTCGACCTTGTTGTACGCGAACGCATCTAGCGCATGGAAAAGGGCGCCGGGGTAGTTCTTGGCCGTGAAAACCACAGAGGTCTTGTTTCCCTTCCCTCTTGGTTCCTTCTTCGAGACCACAAAGAAGCGCGTGTAATTGTGCTTGTTGGTCTCTATGTCCTTTGCGAGTATCCTTGCACCGTATGCTGATGCCGACCTTGCGCTTGCAATTGCGGCAGAGTCGGTGATACCCTGCTCCTTGAGCATCCTGACACTGCCGGCAGTGTCGAAATAAGGTACTGACTCCGCACCCAGCTTCTTCAGGTACTCCTTGCACTGGCCCAGCGCCTGCTGGTGTGAGTATACCTTTCTGACATCCTTTATCCTGACCCCTGGCAGCGCTATAAGGCAGTGGCTTATCTTCATTATTATCTCCCCGGTTATGTGGAGCCTGAAGTCCGCCAGCTCGTCGTAAGTCTGGGTCACCGGTCCTTCTATCGAATTCTCTATTGGTACAACTCCGTAATCGGCGCCATCTTCAACGGCATCGAAAACATCGATTATGTACCTGCAGGGTACGTATCTTGACTTCGCGCCGAAGAAGAGCATGGCTGCCTCCTCAGTGTATGCTCCCTTCTCACCATAGAATGCAACGCTCACTGGCATTAAATCAGCTGAAGAAGTCTTCTATCTTGCTCTGCCTTATGTTCTTGAGCGTCTTCCATCTCTCGCGCATGTACCTCCCGAACACCTTGTCGTGCAGGTTGGCCCTTATCGCGTCTATCGTTACCTTGTCAGAAGGATAGCCTGATCCTATCTCCATGCCAAGCTTGCCGCGCAGATCGTCAAGCTCGTTGTCCCTCGTCACCTTTGAGATTATGCTGGCGCACGATACCACAGGGTATATGGTATCGGCCTTGTGCTCCGACATTACCTTTATTACAGGTTCATCGCCCTCATCGCCGATTGTCTTCTCGCGCTTGGTCCCGCTTACGCGCAACGGCCTCTTCGAGAAGAGGCTCACCCTTATGCCGAACCTCTCGGAAACGACGTCGGGCGAGTCGAGGAAGATCTTCTCCGGAGTAACATTAGTCTGATCTATCAGCCTGGCGAAATGGAGTGCCTCGAGCTCGTTGAGCGACATGCCAGCGGCCATTGCCCTGTTTATCTCCTCCTCGCTTATCTTGTATACCTTCACGTCTTCCGAGAGCGCGAATATCTCGTCGTAGAGATACTCCCTTTTCCGCTTCGTGAGGAGCTTGGAGTCCCTTACCCCTATCCTTGAAAGCTTACCTTCCCTGCCCTTCTGGATTGCCACTATGCTGACAACGAGAGGACCTATAACAGCGCCGCGGCCCGCCTCGTCACCGCCGGCGATTATAACAAGATCACCAATCGGATTACAAGCCCTTCTTGTCTATTACGATATAGTCGTTGACTGCCATTACGCTGGTGTAAGGAACCTTGAGCTTGCCCTCCTTTATGCTCAGCCTGTTGACATACTCGCTGTCCACGTTCGGCTCGACAATTAGAGCGCTCAGCTTCCCGTTTACCTCGTTTATCTCCGCGTCAACGAACTTGCCCAGGTCGAACCCGTCCGCAGTGACGACTTCCTTGCCTACCAGCTGTTCGGCAATCACATATTTTACCATACCAACACCTTATTTGACCTCTGATCGTCACTACCTATTGAAATCATAGAATTTATATATCTATCATCGAGAAAGAGAATATCGGCGACAGGGGGTTTCACGATGGCTGATTCGATAGGTAGCCTACTTTTTAAGGATAAGCAGCTCCGGCTCCTTCTTACGCTTTCGAACACCTCAAGGGAATGGTACCTCGCGGATCTTGCCAAGGCCGCGAACGTGACGTACATACACACTAGCAGGTTCATAAGCAGGTGCGAGGAATCGGGAATCGTGGCTACGGAGAGGCACGGCAGGGCCAAGCGGATCTTCCTCACGGAGAAGGGAACCGACCTTGCGAGCACGCTTCAGGGTGTTGTCAACAAGATCAACCAGCCAAAGGCGCAGCAACCGCAGCAACAGCCGCAACTGCAGCCTTAGAAGCAGCGACCATCATGGCCTTTTGGGCATGCTGTTCTTCAATTCTTCAGCAGCGCCTTCCCCGATAAGATCTTCGAGTCGCATCCCTGGGGCTCCGTTTCTTAGAACCCAGGCGTCGCCGTCTGTTTCCCTGGAACTTGACCTTCTACGGCTGGTGGTCCTTAGGAATCCGTTTACCTCTTCGGCATTGGCAAAACCCTGGGCATCGACCATGCTGTCATTGGGAATGTAGCCGTTGCGCGTATCTGCCTTGAATGATACGCCTTCCGCGCCTGAAAAGACGGCCACGCGGCATTCAAGTCCGTTTGGGAATTCGTAGTAGAAGTGTGAGCCTTTGGCAACATTCCTGCTTGAAAAGACCAGGCCTTCGGTTGAGAGTCCGTAATGCTTTGCCCGCTCCCTGAAGTTTGTAAGCTCGCTTGAGCTTATCGATGCAAACTGACTGTTCCTTACCTTCACTGTCATGCCATCAATTAAGAAGAGGTGAAAGAAGACCTATATTATGCTTTCCTCAGAAGTTGGAGATCAGACGACTTGGAGAACCGTGCGCTTCTTCGCTGCATTGAGTACGTGCGCATAGTCGCGGTAGTGCACGAATGCGGTTATGCCAAGGGTGTATTCGCCCTTGTCAGTGCCCACGCTGCCGTAGACGTCTGCCCTTGATTCGCGCTCCTCGTTCGGGCCGAGCGTGCCTATCCTTATCTCCTTCTGCCTTGCCAACCCTGTCTGGTCAAGGCTCAGCTTGTCAGGCACCTCTATGACTATAGATGCCATTACCGGTTCGCTCGTAAGATTTCTAACGCTGACTGCCAGCGTGGCGCTGCTCCTAGTGTTCGCCTGGAGCCTGTATGGAGTAAAAGCCGTTGTTATCGCATAAGGCAGGGCCTTGCCGAGGTCCTCCTTGACATCCTTCTTGCCGAATAATCCGAAAAGTCCCATGAAAATCACGTCGCCTAGATTCTCTTCGAGAATAAAGTATTTAATCCTATCCTTGTTGCCTGTTTTATTCGGACGTCCCGGTCTGTCCAAAAAGTCGAAATAACAAGCACTGTTCTTAAATCCGATTATCAGATGAGCGACAATTTATATAGTAGGGAAAAGCAATAGATTGTGATAAGATGTCTGAAGGCGTTGTAAGGCAGCCTAGATCCAAGCGTGAGCTAGGACTGCAGATCCATGAGGAGCAGTTAGAACGCGCGGCCCTCAAGGTCGGACTTAGGGACTCGTATGCTATTGGAATAGATCTCGCAAGATCCGCGTTTAAGTCAATAACGCAGATGGGCGCTATGCCTTTCGGGGAAGTGTCTGGGAGTTTGATCGCATCGGCCGGTCACTTTTCCACCGCTGTAGGCCTTTCCCATAGGACCAGCAAGATCAAGGCAGGTAAGCGTAGGCAGATAGCAGAGGCATTGGGCAAGTTGGGCGAGGACCTGCCCCATCTGACGCATGGTAAAGCACTTGAGCTCATTCTTGATATAAATGAGTTGACGCGTTCGCAGATAATAGCCCCTACGTATTATGTGCAGGGGGTCATGCACTCGTCCAGGCTTGCAAATATGGTAAGCGCCTCACATGCAGAGTATATGGAATGGAAGAGTATGCACAAAAGCGCCTGGGACGTGGCAGTGGTTGCAAAAAGGAGAGGCGACTATGAGACCGCAATAGAGTATACAATTAGGGATGGAGAGCAAAGATCGGATTTTGTAGGGACACGGAACTGGTATACAGACCCAAGAACTAATGCGGAACACCCGATTAACATAAGGAGGGATGCGCTAAGGACTGCGCTGGCCATAGCAGTCGAGGGAAAGATGCAGGATCAGGCGCACAAGATACTGATGCGGATTGCAAGCCTGCCAACGGGCATGCGAGAACCTGGAGTTAGCGTCGCTTCAGGAGACAGCGGGATCAGGCGGGAATAGACCCTGGGCCTTTAAGGATAAATTACTCTGTTTTTATGATCTCAGCTCTGCCTTGGCTACCCCGTAATCATTCAGCCATCAGATAGTCAGCACTACGAACGCAATGATCGCTCCGGTAATCGCGCACGCTATGTTTGAAGTATACTTGTTTCCAATGTGATGCTCCTCAAAATAGCCGAAGAGCGAGTCGACAATACTGCCCAGGAACCCCGCGCCTGTAGCAACTAGTATGTAGAGCAGGGGCATGTTTATCGCTACCATAGAGATGCTTATCAGGAACGCACCGAGAAGGCTTGCTGTGGTGCCTACAGACGTGACTCCGCCTGACTCGCCCTTCTTTGCAGGCTTTCCGGTAAGCAGCATTACGGGCTTGCCGTCAAGTATGCCTATCTCGCTCGCAAACTTGTCAGCAGTTATGGCTGCTATGCTGGCAACGTACGCGACTATGAGTATCCGGGCAGTTCCGAAACTGTAGAAGTTCCCGGCTATAAGCGCAGCTATTACGACAGGGGTTATGCCGTTCGCGAAGACGTTCTTCCAGCCGCGGCCGCGCTCGTATACGCCCATCCTTTCCTTCTTCTCCTGGCCTGCCCTTGTGACCATGGTGGAGAGTATGAGGAAGTAGACCATTATGAGGAAGAAGAAGAGGCCTGTGCCGCTCCTCCAGCCGAGGTATAGAAGCGCTATTCCGAGGAGCAGCGCCGAGACTATTCCCCATACATTTAAGGTCAGGAAGGTTCTCATATTATTTCCATTTTTATGAAATATTCCGCTAATTCAGAAAGGTTTATAAGTTTGAATTGCAATACCTGATTACGAATTCTCTATTGTAGGAAGGGAAAACTGGTCGCCTTGCCAGCGCGTGCTTGCACGCGTTGGCCTCTTCCTCTATTTATCCCTCAGCGGAAGCAGAACAATCTCGATTTTTATCTTGATAGCCATAGCTTAATAAGGTTTATATGTTTTCCCGGCAATTAGGATATTGCTTCTTTTGTAACGATAAAAGGTTGTGGAGCATGGCCAAGGAGAAATCAGTAAAGTCGATAGAGGACCTGCCCGGCATAGGACCTACAACTGCTGAAAAGCTGAAGGCATCGGGATTCGACAGCCTTGACAGCATAGCAGTCGCAGTGCCATCAGACCTTGCCGACGCGACGGGGATGAGCCTCGAGGCAGCGAAAAAGGCTGTTGAGGCTGCGAAACAGGCAACCACCCTTGAGGTTTCATCAGGATCAGAGGTATATGAGAGAAGGAAGGCTCTGGGGCGCATCAGTACCGGCGCATCCAGCCTTGACGAGATACTTGGCGGAGGCGTGGAGACAAACGCGATAACAGAGGTATACGGCAAGTTCGCTTCAGGGAAGACCCAGCTGGGATTCCAGCTCTGCGTCAATGCGCAATTGCCAAAGGACAAGGGCGGGCTTGACGGAAACGTTCTCTTCATCGATACCGAGGCGACGTTCAGGCCGGAGAGGATAGAGGCGATAGCAAAATCGGCAGGAATCGATGCGAAGCAGGCGCTGGACAACATAAGCGTGGTCAGGGCCACCTCATCGGACCAGCAGATCCTTTCCATAGAGAGAGCGGAGAAGACGATAAAGGAGAAGAACATAAAGCTGATAGTCGTAGACTCGCTTATGTCCCTCTTCAGGTCGGAGTACCCCGGAAGGGGAGCGCTTGGAGAGAGGCAGCAGAAGCTGAATGCGCACATACACAGGCTGCAGGGGCTTGCAGACACGTACGGGCTTGCAGTCTACATAACCAACCAGGTGATGGACAATCCCGCAATACTATTTGGAGACCCGACTACGCCGGTAGGCGGCAACATAGTGGCGCATGCTGCAACCACGCGCCTTTACATGAGGAAGAGCAAGGAGGAGAAGAGGATTGTCAGGCTTGTCGACTCGCCGAGCATGCCGGAGGCTGAGGCCGTGATAAAGATAACTCCGAACGGAATAAGGGACTGACGTGCTGATCCTGATAGGCGTGGGCCTTGAGACGAAGGATATTTCCGTAAGGGGCCTTGAAGCGGCTACCGAGGCAGACAGAGTCTACATAGAGCAGTATACAGCGTTCATACCCAAGGAGTATTTCGATTACCTCAAGGAGACCACAGGCCAGGAGATAGAGGAGCTCTCAAGGTCGGACCTTGAGGAAAACGCGAAAAAGACAATCAGCGGCGCAGGTAAGGCGGACATTGCGATACTGGTTCCCGGGGATCCGCTTATCGCGACTACGCACCACGCGACGCTAATAGACACGGCAAGGAAGATGGGGATAAAGTGCAAGATACTGCACTCCGCATCGATATACTCTGCAGCTGTGGGAGAAAGCGGACTTGATGTCTATAGGTTCGGTCCGCCGGTGACCGTGCCGTTCTGGTCTGATAAGTACAAGCCCACCTCTTTCCTTGAATCGGTAAAGAGGAATCTGGAGAACGACCAGCATACGCTGCTTCTCCTTGACCTTGATCAGAAGGGAAGGAAACCTATGAAACTGCAGGAGGCTCTCTCGCTCTTGAGACTGGCGGAGAAGGAGAAAGAATACGACATAATAAACGACAATCTTATGATCCTTGTCATGGGAAACGTTGGCAGGAATGACGAACAGATACGCTACACCAGGCTAAAGGAGGTTGAAAAGAGCGTTTCGATGTTCGATAACAAGTTATTGGTGCTTGTTATACCTGCGAAACTAAGTTTTGCCGAGGAGGAGTCAGTTTCAAGGCACTTATCTTAAACGCATAGCCCGCGGCCTTGGCGCATGGTCGCTTACAGAATCGTAGTGCCTCGTTCTCTCCAACCCTGCGTCGCGCATTAGCGCATCGAGTGCGATATCACGGTTTGACTGCGTCTTGTCTATTCTGCCTTTTGCAAGATCCCTGAGGCTGCTGCGCTGAGCCTCACGGCTAATGGCGGCAAGTGTCATCTCTTCAGCGGTAAGTGTCCTTCTACTTTGTTCTACAATCGTCATTTCACTGGTCCCTTCAAGTCCTTCAACCATGATAATTTATAAATCTATTCTACGAACCGGACGGCGTCATACATGCTGCAGCAACAGCCTTCTGTGATTTTCTTTCCTGTGGATGCGATACTCGCCGAGCAGCGTTCTTTGCGCTGGCACTCTCTCTTCGGATGCGTGGCACGAGGGCCGGTCACCTCTGACGACGACTTTTATCTGGCGCGGCACGCTATTCCGCATTAGCTCCTCGACATTCGCGCGTTTGGCAGCTATAAACTTATCCAACTCTGCGATTTCCTCCTCGAAAGAACTGTCCCCGACCATGCAGACCTGGTGTGGGATTTTATTTATAAGTTTATTCTACAATCAAGCGCGTTCCAGAAGCGTCAGGAGCGCAGCCACACCGGTATGCTCTGTGAGCATTATCGCCATGATCAGCTTATTGGCCTCTGACTTCTCTCCTGTGGTGCTCTTCGGGTCATTCACGCGCGAGAGGGCCTTGAGTAGAGCCTTACTTTCCGTTTCATCCAACTCCGACAGCCTACTTACTCCCCTGTCACCTATGAGGCCTTCGAGTATCTGGGCATGCTGTACATATCTTATCAAGGGCCGATCCGACTGCACTGCCGTGCTTGCACGTGCAGCAACGTTTGTGCGCGCACGCTCATTAACAATAACCATGCGCACCCCCTGCACTTCTCCCCGATGTGCCATTTACCCTGCCGGTCGCCCGAACCATCACGCTTGTATATGGCACATGGTTTAATAAGTTTTACTGCCGCCTCGTTAGTTGACTGTTAGGTCCGCGCCAGTATCTCATCGTGTCCAGAAGCGCAACAGAGCCGAATCCCTGAACGAACCAGACCGAGGCCAACCTGAAGAATATGGTTATCAGGGAGGCAACGCCGGCGGTTATCAAACTGGGGAAGAAGAGGAGCAGATATCCGACGAGAGCTGCGTCGGTCACGCCAAGCGTGGCTGGCAGGCCAGTCACCATGCCAAGTATCAGCGATGACGTGAAAATGAAGAGCACGGTGGGTATAGCAGCTGGGGTAAGGGGCACGTTGAACGCGAGGATCACGTAATAGAGCGCAAGCCCGTTCAGGAACATCGCCGGTATGGTGTACACCATAGAATAGGCATACACACCTGGAGTAAGGAGCTTGTTGTTCTCGAAGTAGATGTCCCCTGACTCAAAGACGCTCCTGAGGCGCTTTATCTTGCCCAGTTTCCTCTTCACGTACTCGAACGGCTTTCTTACATATATGAAGACGAACGGTATGAGGAGCAGTATGGTTATCGCAAGAGAGAGCAGCACGAACTTTCCCAGGAAGAATGTTGTGGCAAGGAGTATGACAACAAATCCTAGGAAGTCTGTGAATATGTCAGCGACAACTGCGGGAAAGGTGACAGCGAACTTTATGCCTGCCAGCTTGTTTATGGTGTACGAGACCACGGCGCGACCCCATCTGCCTGGGGTTATGTCCATTGAGTACATCGACATGTAGATGGAGAAGTTCGTTTTCGCCGATATCTTGACGCCTAGTCTCTTCATGTACAGGTGCCATTTCGGATAGCGCATGACGTATCCTATGAATATTATGAGAAGCGCGATTCCCAGGTCGTACAGGTTCATTGAGTATATCGCCGACAAGAATCCGGGGAGGCCCTCCTCGGATATGCCGAATGCGGCTATGACTAGGAAGACAATAAAGCTTGCTACTAGAATAAGAGCTATCAGCAGGCGTATCCTGCCGATGCGCCGCTCGTACTCGATGCCTTTCTTTATATTGTCTATGTCTGCAAGGGCAAGTGCGCTTCCTATCTTCTGTCTTCCCTGTCTTATCCTCTTCTCCTCTTCTTTTATCTTCTTCCCCTTAGGCATCCAAATCAGTTATTTCTCAAACTTTATTATCCGTTTCCTTGCAGCG
>JASHTL010000038.1 GCA_030040595.1 Microcaldota archaeon | reverse complement strand
TTCCGGCCAGGTATTTCGCCTGCTCCGCATCGCCTTCGAAGAAATGGAACATTGCGCGTTCAGGCTTATGCTCATCGACCATCTTGACGACCTCTGCCATTCTGCCACGCGAATGTATCACCACCGGCAGACCAAGCTCGTTCGCTATGCCTATCTGCCTGGCGAATACTTCTTTCTGCACGTCGGCATGGTTCTTTTCCTCAACATGCGAGTCCAGTCCTATTTCCCCTATTCCTATAAGGCGCTGGTTTCCCTTTATCATCTCCACATAGCTTTCTATGTACCTTGATTCGGCTCCCGAAGCTGATGGATCTATACCTACTACGCCAAATACGCCAAGCACCTTCACTATTCTTGACGTTGCTTCGTTGCCTTTGGCTGTGCCGCCCGATGTTATTATGGTCTTCACGCCCTTGGATAGTGCCTCATTGACCATGTCTGATGCGTTCTGGAAAAGGTCGAGATGGCAGTGCGCATCTGCCAGTGCCGGAACTTCGCGTATGTACTTTACTTTCTCCAATGTTTGAAGCGCCTGTGCCAAGTATATCACTGAGACTGAAGGTAAAGATATGTTTGGCCAATTGCTATAAATAGTTTGGCTCTTCGGGCAAAACCATCAGATAAACCCGAATCGCTTCTTGCCCTCTGCATCGGAGCTGCTGAATTTCTCCATCAGTTCCCTCTGCTGCTGCGTGAGAGACCTTGGTATTTCTATGCTTACCGTTACTATCTCGTCCCCGTAGCCGCTGCCGCGCAGCTTCTTGATTCCAGCTCCTTTCAGCACTATCTGCTTGCCCTGCTGCGTGCCCTGGTCTATGGTAAGCTCCTTCTGCCCGTCCAGGGTCGGCACTGTTATCCTGCCTCCGAGTATCGCGGTATAGAACGGAACCTTTACGTTTGCGAGTATGTTGTCGCCCTCTCTTGTGAATGTGCTGTGCTTTATCTCATGGACCTCGACATAGAGATCGCCATTTCCATCTATCCCGTAATCGCCCATGCCCTCAAGCCTGAGACGCGTTCCCTCGGACAATCCTGCGGGTATGGTCACGGTTAGCTTCTCATTCGCGACAACGCCGCCCTTGCCGCTGCATACCCTGCACTTCTTCTCATAGCTCTTGCCTCTGCCTCCGCACCTCGGGCATGTAGTGACTGTTTGCATCCTTCCGAAGAAGGTGTTGCTCACCGTTGCAACCTGTCCACGGCCGTTGCATTCCGGACACTTTACTATTCTCGATCCAGGCTCTGCGCCTGTGCCGTCGCAGTTACTGCATTTCTTGACATGCCTGACTGTTATCTCCTGCTGCGTTCCCTTGGCAATCTGCTCCAGTGTCAGGTTCATCCTATAGAGTATGCTCTGGCCCGCGTTCCTGCTCCTGGCCGCTTGTCCGAATAATCCGCCAAAAAGGTCATCCGGGCCGCCCATTCCCATGCTCCCGAAATTCACGCCCATGTCCTTGAAGATCTGATCGAAGTCGAAGTTCCTGAAGATCTCCTCCTGGCTGTAGTGCTGGCTGAATCCTGCAGGGCCATACGAATCGTACTGCTTTCTCTTTTCAGGGTCGCTGAGTACGGCGTATGCCTCGTTCACCTCTTTGAAGCGCTCACTCGCTTCCTTGCTGGGATTCCTGTCAGGATGCAGCTGAAGCGCCAGGTTCCTGTACGCCTTTTTTATCTCGTCAGCACTAGCGTTCTTGGGTACTCCAAGCACTTCATAATAGTCTCTTGGCATGGAAATTACTTTTCTACCTTGAAGTCAGCGTCAACCGTCTTGCCGTCTCCGCCTCCGCTGCTAGGGCCTTGGTCAGGTCCTGGCTCAGGACCTCCCTGTCCTCCGGATCCTCCCTGGCTCTGGCCATACATGCTTGAGCCAACCTTCTCCAGCGCCTCCTTGAGGTCGCTCATCCTGCTCTTCATGGCGTCGTAGTCCTCCTTCTCTATAGCCTCCTGGAGCGCGGCTCTGGCCTTTTCCACCTCATCAGCGATCTCCTTGGAGATCTTGTCCTTGAACTGCTTCATAGTATGCTCCGCTGTATAGAGCATGGACTCGGCCTCGTTTCTCGTCTCCACCTTCTCAAGCTCCTTCTTGTCTGCTTCCGCGAATTCCTCAGCCTCCTTGACCTTCTTGTCTATGTCAGCCCTGCTCATCTTGTTCGGCGCGACAACCTGCATGCTCTGCTCCTTGCCCGTTGCCTTGTCCTTCGCGCTTACATGGAGTATGCCGTTTGCGTCGATGTCAAAGGTCACTTCTATCTGCGGAATCCCTCTCCTGGCAGGAGGTATGCCCTGGAGCTGGAATCGGCCCAGAGGCACATTGTCCTTGGCCATCGGGCGCTCTCCCTGCAGGATGTTGATGTCAACCGCAGGCTGGTTGTCGTCGGCAGTGCTGAATGCCTGCGTTTTCTTGATCGGTATGGTTGTGTTCTTTTCGATGATCTTGGTCATCACTCCCCCGAGAGTCTCAAGCCCCAGTGAGAGCGGAGTCACGTCAAGAAGCACTATGTCCTTTACCTCGCCGGTCAGAACTCCGGCCTGGATTGCCGCGCCGAATGCGACAGCTTCCATAGGGTCGACACCGCGTTCGATCTTCTTCCCAAGGAACTGCTCCACGTACCTCTGGACTATTGGCATCCTTGTTGGGCCTCCGACAAGTATTACCTTGTCTATGTCCTTCGGCTCAAGTTTCGCGTCCTTCAGCGCCTGTATGACCGGCTTTGTCGTCCTCTCCACTATAGGCTGCACTATATCCTCGAGCTTTGCCCTTGTGAACGAGTATGTGAAGTGGATCGGTGCGTTTCCAGGACCCATAGTCAGGAAAGGCAGGTTAATCTCGCTTGTCAGTGTGGTAGAGAGCTCTATCTTTGCCTTCTCTCCGGCTTCCCTTATCCTCTGCACAGCCTGCTTGTCATTCGATATGTCTACACCTGTCTGCTTCTTTACCTCTGCAAGCAGGAATGTCACTATGGAGTTGTCCATGTCTGTTCCGCCTAGCTGAGTGTCCCCGTTCGTGGACTTGACTTCGAAAACGCCGTTGCCGAACTCCATTATTGTGACGTCAAGCGTGCCTCCGCCGAAATCGTAGACAAGTATCTTCATCTCCTTGCCTATCTTGTCCATTCCGTAGGCAAGCGACGCGGCAGTAGGCTCGTTAACGAGCCTGACTACCTCAAGTCCCGCGATCTCGCCTGCGTCCTTTGTTGCCTGCCTCTGGTTGTCGTTGAAGTATGCAGGAACGGTTATCACTGCCTTCTTGACCTCCTCACCGAGGAATGCCTCTGCATCCTTCTTTATCTTCTGTAGCAGAATAGCGGAAAGTTCCTGCGGCGTGTACTGCTTCCCGTATATCGTGTACTTGTAGTCCGTGCCCATCTTCCTCT
>JASHTL010000037.1 GCA_030040595.1 Microcaldota archaeon | reverse complement strand
GAACCAAAGGCCAGGAAGGCTAAGGAGGCCAAAGAGGTCAAGGAAACCAAGGAGCCAAAAGAGGAGAAGCCGGGCAAGGCAGAGGCGCCTGCCAGAGAGGCCAAGGAGGGCAAAACCTCATGGCACATGATCGTTGCAGCCATAATCGTGATCGCGGTTATAGCAGTGCTTGCATTCTTCTTCATAATACCTGCAGTGACCGGTGTGCCGTTCCAGTCGTTCAAGTCAAATTTCAAGTCGGCTCCTAGGGTTGCGCTCGCAGTGACATACCTGAACCAGAGCCAGCTCTCAGCCGAGATACCGTGCTACACCACGCTGCTGGAGGTGATCGGCACAACCAGGAATGCGAGCGACATAGACTTCCTTCTTATCAACCAGACAAAGTGCCAGTACTCGCCGAGCGGCCTTGGCGAGTACGCCAGCTTCGAGACTGTCAGCGCCAGCGCGTGCGACGAGATAGCGAACAACGAGCCGAGCATCTTCATGAGCTACGGCGCGCACAACTCTACAAGAGTGACATCAGACCACCTTTATCTCGAGGCAGACCCGGCATACCTGCAGGCATGCCCAATAGCTGCGGAGTTCGGCTGATCAGACAAGAAGGCCGAGTAGCATTATCCCGAGGAACTTCAGTATCACTACAAGAAGCACTCCCGGAAGGCCTAGTACTGCGGTTATCACTACCACAAGCCAGTTCCACGGGATTCCGATGTTGAAGATCGCGTTAAGCAGCAATATCGCTATGAACCCGAGGATTATGTTTACTATGAGGCCCAGGATGACCTTGCCGAGCTTGAAGACTATGAAGACCACGAGAAAGATGCCTATTATGATGAGAATCGTGGAGACTATGCCTGAGCTCAGGTCCAGAACCATGGTATCACAGAGATAAATGCCAAAGGACGCTTTTAAAGGTATCTGAAAGCTAAGGTCAGGCGATGCCAGGAGTCGCATCGAGGCTGGCCATGCGCGGAACAACTGGTGTGCTTCCAGGAGCCAGCACGCTCTCTATGCGCCTGTTTATCTCAATGGTCCTCCTCATTGTCACGCTGTAGTTCTTCTCGTTCTTCTTGAACTCGTCAAGCCTTACAAAGTACCAGCCCTTGCCGTTCATCCGCCACGCCACGAACGTAGGAAATGAGGTGTTCTTCTCCCACTCGAGCAGCTTCGTGAACTGCTCGGGATCAAGGCTCAGGCTCCCGCGGTCCCAGGCCTTGCACTCGATGCATATCGCGTCCTTGTCCTTGAGCGCTATTATATCGGGTCCCAGCGCGTTCACGCCGCTGCCGGCGCTACGGATTACTGAGTAACCGAGACCGTAGAATGTGTTCAGCAGCTCCCTCTCGCTCCTTGCGCCCTTGACATACCTGTGCATAAAGTCGCCAATTACCCTTTACACTGCATGAATATAACCGTAACTGAGGCTTTCCCGCCTATCTCTCTACGGGTTGCATAAAAAGTATATTAATCTTTGCATCCATAACTTATCAGGATAAAGTGCATCTAGATTAGAATATAAGGTAGCGTGTCATGCTTATTTGTATATTAAGGTCTGCCACAGGAGAAAGAGAGAAGGAAAGGCTAGTCTAGAGTGCAACTTATCCTAAGTTGATGGTGTGCAGAAGCGGGCCAAGGAGGAGAGAGCGCGTGAGCGTCTGGTCAAGATTCTAGGCTCCCTTGCGAACGGTACAGTAATCGTCGAAGGAAAGCACGACAAGAAAGCCTTGGAAGAACTTGGCGTGGACTCTGTCGTATACACTTCCATAGAAAAGGGAAACCTCGTCCCGGACTACAAGAAGACGGTATACCTGGCAATGGACCTGGACAAGGGCGGCGAGGAGAAGGCCACAAAGCTGATCTCAAAGCTTCTCTCCGAGTACAAGGGCTACACGATAAATGTCGACCTTCCGAGGTCGATGCTAAAGATGCTTAATGCGAGGTCCGTGGAGCAGATCTGCGGTCCTGCAAAGGAACTCATAGAAGTGGTATAGATGGCAAAAACTTATCTGGAAATCGTAAAGTACATGGTAGAAGCTGAATTCACAATAGACGGCATGGTGGACAAGCCTGACATAATAGGCGCGGTCTTCGGGCAGACTGAGGGTCTTCTTGGCAACGAGCTGGACCTGAGGGAGTTGCAGAAGAACGGCAAGATAGGCAGGATAGAGATAGAACTGCAGCCGCAGGGGAACAGGACCCATGGCAAGCTCTATCTGCCTGCATCGCTTGACAGGATAGAGACGTGCATACTCGCAGCAGCTGTCGAGGCCGTGGACAGGGTAGGACCGTATGAGGCCCAGTTCGGGATAAAGAAGGTAGAAGATACGCGCTCCGAGAAGAGGCGCAAGATACTTGCCAGGGCCAAGGATCTAGTGAAAATACTGCTTAATACGGAGATACCTGACAGCCGCGAGATCTCAGAGCTTGTGCAGTCTGACGTTAGGGCGAGCGAGATCTCAGCATACGGGCCTGAGAAGCTGCCTGCAGGGCCGGACGTGGGCAAGAGCGAGGAAGTGATCATAGTCGAGGGCAGGGCTGATGTGCTCAACCTGCTGAGGAACGACATAACCAACGCCATTGCGGTTGGAGGAGCCACAAACAACATACCGAAGACGATCATAGACCTGTGCAACCAGAAGGAGTCAACGATATTCGCAGACGGCGACAGGGGCGGAGACCTGATCATAAGGTCGCTCATGAACGCCGCTGAGATCGACTACGTGACAAAGGCTCCTGACGGAAAGGAGGTCGAGGATCTTACGAGAAAAGAGATCATAAAGTCGATGAGGTCAAGAACCCCTGTGGATCAGGCCGCATCAGACGAGCGGATGAGGCGGCAGAGGCAGCAACAGCAGTCGCAGCAGATGCAGCAGCCACAGCAGCAGAGGCCTGCTCCGCAGCAACAGCAACCGCAACAGCAGACGGGAATAAGGCCGCCATCACAGCTCAGGGAGCCGCAGCAGCCCAGGGAATCAACGCTCAAGCCTGCGCCCGACGCAATAAAGCCATTGGCTCAGTCTGATCCGGAAGGCATACCTGCCATAGAGCCGCAGGGCATTCCCAGACAAGGAGCACAGCAACAGCAGACAACTGAACCTGCATTGCAGACTGTTGTGCTCACACAGCTCTCAACAGGCCTTAACGAGCTCTCCGGCACGCTCAGAAGCAGGATCTACGACACTACAGGCAACGTGATCAAGGAGGTGCCGATAAGGGAACTGCTGATGGAAGTGCAGGACTCGGAAGGTGCATACGCGATAGTGCTTGACGGCGTAATAACGCAGAGGCTGGTAGAGCTGGCCCTGCAGAAGGGCATAAAGGCCATATACGGCAACAGAGCAAACCCGTTCCAGAGGAAGGAAAAGGACATAATACTCTACACGAAGGAGCAGGGAGTACTCTAAGCGCTATCTGAGTTGGGGAAAGAGCCGGCCTTATAGAAAGGTATATATACCTTAATGTATATTATAATGTTGTAACATTATAATATATGTGGTAACATGGCAGGCAACAAAAGCGCACCGCGAAAATATACTACGATAACAATACCTCAGCCTCTCTTCAACAAGATAAAGAAGAAGATAGAACCCACCGGTTTCTCCTCGGTCTCGGATTACGTTACATACGTTCTGAGAGAGACCATGGCGGAACTCGATAGCAGCAAGAAAGGGGAGAAAGGAAGCGTAATCGAGAAGCTTAAGGCGCTCGGATACGCATAACCCGTGATACTATGGCAAAGGATCAGCTTAAGGAGATAGCAGAGAGGCTATGGGAGGAACCCAGCGAGAAGAACTGGAAGAGTTTCAGCGGCATACTCAAGAGGAGTGGGGCAAAGTACTACAATGTCGTATTCGCAAAGGGCAAGCTCGCGAAGAAGGATGACCTGAGAGAGGCATACGCAGAACTGTACGACGGAAAGGAGAAGAAGATTGCAAAAGTACCCGTATTCATGGAAAAAGGCAGGAAGGTCGAAGGGACAACAATATTCCTCAAGGGTCTTCTGAACATAAACAAGTGACGATATGATAAAGCAAGACCTGGACGAATTGGAGGAAAGGAGCATTTTCATAATGCGCGAGGCAAAGTCAAAGTTCAAGAACGTCGCAGCGCTCTGGAGCATGGGCAAGGACAGCACGACCATGCTTGCACTGGCAAGGAAGGCGTTCCTTGGAAAGGTACCGTTCCCTGTAATTCACATAGACAATGGCATTGACTTTCCGGAGACATACGCTTTCAGGGAATACCTGACAAAGAAATGGAATCTCGACCTGATAGTGGCGAAGAGCGAGATAAAACCCGAGATGTCTGGATTCGCCTGCTGCGGTGAGAACAAGACGGTTGCCCTGAAAAAGCTCATGGCTGAACGCGGCTTCGACGCACTGATAGTTTCGATAAGAAGGGACGAGCACGGAATACGGGCAAAGGAGAGGTACGTCTCGCCTAGAGATACTAACTTCAAGTGGGACTATAAGAACCAGCGAGCAGAGATGTGGGATGACTATGCTTCAAAAGGAGACACAAAAGGGCATGTAAGAGTACATCCGTTGCTTGACTGGAATGAGATTGACGTATGGACGTATGCCAAGAGGGAAAAGGTTCCTATAAACACCCTTTACTTCTCTAGAAACGGGTACAGATACAGAAGCCTCGGCTGCACTCACTGTACCTCAAGAGTAAGATCCAATGCAAAGTCTATCGACGACATAATTGGAGAACTTGAGACCACTGACACCGAAGAGAGAAGTGGACGTGACCAGGACAAGGAGAAGGCTTACGTTATGGAGCGACTAAGAAGCCTCGGATACATGTAATGGGATTGACATGTTGATAAATAGGATAACACTGCTGGGCCATAAGGACCATGGCAAGTCTACATTGGTGGGGAGCATGCTTATAGCCACCAAGTCTGTTACAGAGCAGCGGATAAAGGAAGCGGAGAGGACGAGCAAGCAGCTGGGAAGGAAATTTGAACCCGGATATATCCTTGATAGCTTCCAAGAAGAGCGGGAAAACGAGATGACCATAGACACCACTAGGGCGCAGATAAAATACAAGAATGCCGCATTCGAATTCATAGATGTCCCGGGCCATGAGGAACTAATAAAGAACATGATGAGCGGAGCATCCTATGCAAGC
>JASHTL010000036.1 GCA_030040595.1 Microcaldota archaeon | reverse complement strand
CATGGTAGCGATGTCGACCTCGCTGATTACAATCTTCATAGGCCTAGAGCTTGTCAGCATACCGACAGTCTTCATTGTGCTGCTCTCCAGGAAGAGCCTTGAGGCTGCCACGAAACTCTTCATAATGGCATCAGTCTCAATAGCGCTGCTCTCCTTTGCAATAGTACTCTTCTACGGGCCAACCGACAGCTTTGCTCTTGCGCCGCAAACTACGGTAACTGCGATTCTTGCACTTGCAGCGATGCTCTTCATAGCCTCTTTCGGCTTCGAGACCTCCATCTTCCCATTCAACATACTGATACCTGATGTTTATGAAGGATCGCCGGCATACGCAACCGCGCTGATGGGCGGTGTAAACAAGAAGCTTGGCTTCGCTGCCCTGATACAGGTGCTGATACTCGTCTTTATTGAATACCACTCCGCATTCATAGTCATTGCTATATTCTCGGTACTAACAATGCTGTATGGGAACATAGTCGCGCTGATGCAGCACAACACAAAGAGGATGCTCGCCTATTCTTCCATAGCCCAGGCAGGTTACATAATGATAGGCATAGCTGTCGCAAGCGTCAGCGGCATAAGTGCTGCGCTCTTCCAGATCTTTGCGCATCTCTTCATCTTCATCGGCCTGCTGGCGATAGTCGCATGGCTTGAGAACAGGAACAGGAATGAGATAGACGACCTTATAGGATTGAGCGGCGAGAACAGGCTGATGGCATTTGCACTCGCTGTCTTCCTCCTCTCTCTGATAGGACTGCCGTTCACTTCGGGTTTCGTAGGCAAGTTCCTGCTCTTCATAAGCGCGGTCAACGGGAACCTTACGACTCTTGCGATAATAGGCATACTGAACAGCGTCATCTCGATCTACTATTACGCTAGGCCTATCGTAGCGGCTTACACGAAGAGGGAAGGCGCCACTTACATCACCTCAAACTTCATAGTAAATGCGGTGGTGGTGATCTGCCTGCTGCTAACCATACTCTTCGGACTCTACCCGCAGCCGCTGATAAACCTCGCAACCAACGCTTCCGCATTCCTTTTTGCACACTGATTCGTTGCCTCAACGATACCTTAAAATATATGAAAATGAGAATATAGATTATGCATAACATAAACAGGGAGGAGGTCGTCAACGCGCTGAGAGGATGTGTTGACCCTGAGATAGGCATAAACATAGTCGACCTCGGCCTCATACACTGGATCACAATTGACGAAAAGAACAACATGACTGTAAAGCTAACCATGACAAGTCCGATGTGTCCTGTCACAAGTGTGATACTCGCAGACGTTCAGCTCAGGCTAGAGCACCTGCAGGATGCGGGAGAGGTAACCATAGACCTTGTCTGGGAACCGGCATGGACCCCTGAAATGATAACTGAAGAAGTAAGAATGAGCATGCAGGTTTAAAGAACATAATCAAAGCATGCTTTATATGGAGGGAAAGCTATTCCTTATTGATAGTGGATGAACAGGACACTTACTGGATTGAACGGTGTCAAAGTAGGGCATGCTACCGACCAAGAGGCACTTACAGGAGTAACTGCAGTGGTGTTCAACAAGCTGCTTGCTGTGGCATGGCGCAGCGACGGAGGTTCTGCAGGCGTATACCCTGGCACTCCAGATAGTCCGCTTCGTAAAGCCATATTTATTGCAGGGGGAAGCCTTGATGGGCTTCGCGCCGTGGATGGCATAGCCAACAGACTGTCTAAGGAGACCACTGCAGCTCAACTCCTCGGGGAGGGCAGAGAACGCGCTATTGGGCAGATCAGAAACACAATAATGGGCGCCGTAGTGTGGGACCTTGGGAAAGAGTGGCATATAGAAGTCCCTAACGTATGGAGGAGCGATATGGGGCACATGGCGGCGTTATCAGCAACAGAAGCAGAGGTAATAAACGGAAATGTTGGTGCCGGTACTGGAGCGTCAGTAGGCAAGTTTGCATACGAGCCCGTAAAGATGAAGATAATGGCCATGAAAGGAGGCGTAGGATCTGGAGCCGTGGATCTGCCTGGAGGGGTAATGGTGCGTGCACTCACCGTGGTAAACGCGGTAGGCAATGTTATAGCGTCTGATGGCTCAATACTCGCTGGAAATAGATCATATAGAACAGGCCAAAAATTTAGGACATTTGAGTCCTCTTCGGAATTCCTAACTGGTCACAGTAAGAACAATACTACAATCTCGATAGTAGGCACGAATGTTGATTTGGGATCGTATTCCAACTATCAGCTTGCCGCGAAGAAGGCTGCACAAGGCTGGCCAATGGCAATAAGACCTGTCGGCCTGCAGATCGACGGGGACACATTATTCTTTTTCTCTACAGAGGAGATCGAATATCCTCTTACTGTTACAGGAAAGGACATGGTAAAACGGACTTGGCCAGGACTTGTCTTGGATATAATAGGAAACGCTGCAGCCAATGCGGTGCGATATAGTATATATAATGCGGTCGAATCTGCAGATACAGTCGTTGATGAGAGGGCGTATGACGGTGTAATCCCTGCGGTTAAGGACATAAAAAGGAGTTGAGGTTATCTGTCTAGATTAGGTAACTATTCTAAAAATTATATCTCGAAGTTCTTCACATTCATTTAAACACTAAGTTTATGTTTCAGGATTAGATTTCTTTTAGGTGACCACATCGCTAAGCTTTTGTGGCCACCTATTCAGGAATGGCTTAGATTGTCTATATTCTCTCAGCAATAGGTCTGCAATGTGGGTGACCACAAATATGTAAATTTTTAATATGGGTGACCACAGAGCCTTAGCAGGTACACTAGCTCGATTCTAAACGTTGAAGAAATATTTCTCGAGGTTACTGACATCTATTTTAATGCTAAGTCGCTCTTGTTGCAGCGCCTGACTACGTTTGGACCCAAAAGGTTTATATAGTAGTTAATATATAATTATTATTAGCTAATAAATATATGTGATTAAAATGGCAAAGACAATGACCATGCAAGA
>JASHTL010000004.1 GCA_030040595.1 Microcaldota archaeon | reverse complement strand
ATGCTATCGCTGGACGAGGAGGAGTATATAGGCGGCAGGGAGTTTGCAGCAGCGTTGAAAGAGGCGCGGGGGAAGAACCTTGAGCTGATACTCGCCATAGCCGACAGAGAAACAGCAGTGACATACTACCGCATAAAGCAGATAAAACTGCCAGGAAGCAGGCATGAATACTACGAAATCGACTGGCTCCAGCCTTGATTCCGGTATTCCGAGGTAAAGCGTAAAGCTTTATAATACCCATATCCGATATTGATTTAGGTGACCTGATGAAGATTTCAGAGATATACAGAATGGATATATACAGCGACGGCGGTCAGTACCTCGGAGAGGTACAGGACGTCATAGTGGATCTTGAGAGGGGAGAGATAAGCAGGCTGCTCATGATTCCATGGAAGAGCGCGAAGGGAGATGCGAAATCGGTACTTAAGCAGAAGAGCATCCTCTACAAGAACGTGAAGAACGTTGGGGACGTGGTACTGGTATCATCACCTTCACCGTCATCCCAGGAAGCGACATCTCAGGAAGCGAATGACCTCTCAAGGTAATTCGTGCAAACAGTTTGCATTTTTGCTTATTGATTAGCTCTGCTCCCAGGTAACGCACTTTTATATAGCTTCCATTTTTATTGGTTAGCATGGAGAGAGACAAGCTGATACTGGGGCTTATTGGGTTCTGCGCAGGCATAGTTCTTTTTATCAATGTGGGCAGCCTACTGAACTTCAACCAGTATCCAGTTAGCGGTGGCGCATTGGCTGTGTCAATTGTTGTTGAGTTTATAATAGCGGTGCTGATCTTTGGAGGACTGGTTCTAATTGTACTGGCGTTGAGAGAGCCGAAGGTCGCCTCTGTGCAGGCAAACGTTAATACAAGGAAATCACGCAAATGATAAAATGAATGGAAGGAACATTGCGCTGGAGATATTATCTTTTGTAGTGGGCCTTGTACTTATAATTAACTTTGGGAATTTCTTTCCGAACCCTCCGACAGTAGGTTTTGGACTTTTATTGGTAATGGTTTTTGAGTTCGCATGTCTGTTCCTCTTTTTTGGAAGCATAACTTTCATTATTGCAGATTTGCCGCAGCAGGCAAGAGATAAGCTTATGTGGGTGATAATAGTGATTCTTGCACTGGCGGCCCTTTTGTTTTTGGGGATTTTATAATGGCCAATAAATGGCTTGCATTAGCCGGATTCCTCATGTTTATAGTTGGCATGTTGCTAATTGTCAACGAAGGCATCTTCCTCAATTCGTTAAACATGGAATGTGCTACTCCTACTACACCGTACTTTATCTCGCTTGGGGAAAACGTGTTCTATCAGATAGTCA
Source organism: Microcaldota archaeon (assembly GCA_030040595.1). GTDB lineage: Archaea > Micrarchaeota > Micrarchaeia > Micrarchaeales > CABMGC01 > JAKAVK01. Next base: position 2,123 of record JASHTL010000004.1, on the reverse strand, counting down.
TGGCGGTGATGGTACTTGGTGGCCTGGCAATGCTGGTCTTGAACCTGCCATGGAGTGAGCCTGCAGGCAAATCTCAATCCTTTTCGACAGGACTGATAGTGGTCGTGATATTCGTAATATTCTGCTTGCTTGTATCAGGTTTTATTTTATATTCAAATCCAGGCGGCGAAACAGTCATAGAAGGAGCGGCCTGTGTAGTCGGGTCGCCATTTTACTGTCAAAGCCCCAAAATGAACACGACAGGACAGGTTAGCCTTACTATAGGACAATCATCGGGAACTGCACAGTATAACATAGAGCTGGCATGTGCATCAGAATCAAGTGCTTCTGGCATGCCCACCGAGAATACCATAAATGCCTTTGAAGTGATAAGTTCCACTGGAATGGCATCAACAAATTATTCGATACTCGGCACTAACAGTTCGCTTACTCTTGTTAGCGACAGAGTACAAACACTAACTGGGCTACAATGCTATGGGAATAGTGGCGGTGTGGTAGGTCATCCAATTCCAGCATATCCTAACTGCGGCTATGCTGGTAGGCTATGGTATAATTATACAAATAATTCAGGATTGCCTAATAGCGCTACGAATCCCTGGCGCACCGTTCAGATAGGATCCTTCTTCGTAAAGGTAACATGAGCAACTAATCGTAATTGATTAAAGAAAAGTATATCCGGAGCGCATCTGAATGCAGGCATGTAACCTGTCGTTGTGCTGGTCACATAAGCATTTATATTTCTTGGGTGAGATTAATCACTGTGCTTATTGTGGACAGTGCGTTTCCTATAGACCTTAACGAGAAGGAGCAGGAAGTGGTAAAGCCATTCTTCACGAACCAGGACAAGCATATATTCGGGCTTGTGAACCTGCCGGAAGTGGTTAAAGGCACCCTGTTCTCCAGGTACAGTAGGTCTGAGAAAAGTGCAAGGCGTCTCCTGCTTGACGAATTCATACCGAACAAGGAAGTCATGGAGGTTATTGAGGCCCATGCACCTCACAAGAGCCTTGAATCAGCACTTGCCGTTAACAAAGCAGAGGAATTCTACCAGCGGGTCCTTGTGGGATATGGCGACGACTCGGTTGCGGAACTTGCCAATGGCCATCTTGCATGCGAGAACATATCCAGCCTGGGCGGAGACCTCCTTACTGATTCCAGGATAGGAATCTCATTTCTGGAAAAGTCGGCACGATACATACCTTTCGATAAGATGGTTGATGGGAAATGGCTATGGTACAGGGAGCCCAACCTTATGGAGTCGAAGTTCGGGGACGAGTACGAAAGGACCTCGAACAAGATATTCGAGCTCTATGCGCAGTGGCTTCCGCTTGCGATATCATACATAAAGGAGGTGACGCCGCGCGATCCTGAAGCAACTGAACGGGCATACAATAGCGCTGTCAGGGCAAAGGCGTGCGACATACTGAAGAACATGTTAACTGCCGGAAGGCTTACAAACATAGGCCTCTCCGGAAACGGGCGTGCGTTCGAGTACCTGATCACTAAGCTCTATTCGAGCGAGGTTCCTGAGGGAAAATGGCTTGCAAAGGAGATACACGAGGAGATGGCCAAGATGATACCATCATTTGTGAAGCGGTCACAGCCATCTGAGTACATAATAGGCACAAGAGATGCGATGGCCGAGTACGTTAAGAAGAACAGGTATACGCAAAAGGCATCTCCCGAAGGCAAGTCCTATCTCAAGCTCATCGACTATGACAAGGATGCAGAGACCAAGGTGCTTGCGGGGATGATATACCCGTATTCGGCACTTCCGCTAGAAACGATCAGACAGGCCGTAGACAAGATGAATGCGGAGCAGAGGAAGGAACTGGTAAAGGAGTACTTGTCAAGGAGGAGAAACAGGAGGGACAAGCCTGGCCGTGCGCTTGAGAACACTTTCTACACGTTCGAGGTATGCGCAAGTTACGGTGCGTACAGGGACATACACAGGCACAGGGTTCTTACTCTTGACAAGCAGAGACTTACAACGGACCTTGGATATGAAACGCCTGTAGAGTTGGATGCGCTCAACCTGAAGAAGGAGTACCAGTCGCTTATGGGCGAATGCGCTGAGGTCTACAGCAGAATTGCAGAACAGATGCCAGTAGAGGCCCAGTACA
>JASHTL010000035.1 GCA_030040595.1 Microcaldota archaeon | reverse complement strand
TATGCCGAGCACCTCGTCCCTTGTCTTTATGGCCTCGTCAAGCATCTGGATCCTGGATCTTCTCATGATGGCCGCCTCGGTCTCCGATCTCTTTCTGTACTGCTTCAGCGCTGACTCGTACTCGTTTATCTTCTTGCTCTCCTCTCCTGCCGCCTCCTTGAGCGCGTCGATCTCGACCTTTACGCTCCCCTCCATTGTTCTGAGCTGGTTTCTCTGGTTCGCAATCATCTTGCTGAATTCGGAGTCGAGCTGCTTTATGTTGTTGTCGAATACGCTTATCTTGCCGCTTATGTCCTCTATGACGCTCCTGGCGCCTGAGGTGTCCAGGTTGAACTGGCGTATCTGCTCGGCATCGGTCTCGAGCAGCTTGATCTCCTTGTCTATCGTGTCTATGGACTTCGCCATGTTCTCGCGCTTTGCGTTTATTGAGTTGTAGTACTTGTCAGCTTCCTTCTCCATGGTGTTTATCCTGTCCAGGGCCTTCTTCGCCTCGCCTCCCTGCTGCAGGAATACCCCTTCCGCATTCCTCACAGTCCTTGAATATGTCTCGAGCTTCGAGCGTATGCTGTTAAGCAGCTCCTCCTGGTCGAGTATGTCCTTCTCGACCACCTCCTTCTTCACCTCGCCCACGGCGCGCTCCACTTGGGAGGACATCGCAGCCCCGCCTCCGGGACCTATTGGCGATAGGAACATCTTGCCCACCTTGTAGGCGATCTTCACCATGCCTGCCTTCTCAAGGATATCAGACCAGTCAACAACCGTGCCCTCATTCACGTTCAGGACGCGGGCAAGGGTCGTTGTGTCAGTCTCGCCGTGTTCTTTTAGGTATTTCACGAGCGAGTCTATACTGGTCGTTATTGGCTGGTCAGCCATTCTTATCACGATATACTACTATGTAAGGGTTTATAATAATTAACACGCTCCGGTTAGATCGGAAAAGCCCATTTCAAACGTCTCCGGACATAAACAAGGTATAAATTCCTTGGCGTTTATTGTTCTCACTGAAGGTCTAGAATGGAAATAATCAGGCCGCTTGCGCGCAAGCTTGCCAAATCGAAATATGGTCACGTCATAGAGCACATAAGGTACGGCTGGAACAACTACAGTTTCATCTTTTACATAGGCAGCATATCCGCTATAGTGGCAGGCCTGGTCGGAGTCTATGGCGGAGCTGCTGTGCTGATAACCATAGCATTCTTCTACTATGCCGGCAAGTTCAAGAGGGAGCTGGACCGCGAGAAGGAAAAGATTGAGCAGAGAAAGAAGGCAAAGAGGGGCAGGAAGTGAGTAGCTTGATATATGCTTCTCATTGTCTTAGAAAACCAATAAAACGTCTGAAGAATATGCCTATTATTGCAGATACAAACCATGCATCTATTCTTAATCCTGTCGGCAAGGCAAGGGATACTGCAAATACTGCCCCGGCAAGAAAAAGTCCTTGCCCTATGTGTGCGTATGTTTCAAGTTCCTTGCTCTTTTCTCCTCTGTGCTGCTTTAGTGCAAAGAAGTAGAGGGTTGCAAGCACAAGCATTATGGCTGCCATATCGAGTGCAAATAACATTGATGTGAATCCGATCAATGCTGCGCTGCTGCTCTGCAACAGCGCATACGTATATGGCTCTATCACTATGAAGAAAAGCAGCACTATATTAAGATTCATGACCGCCTGGCTCTCAACTTTAATTATCCCGAATACTTTTGTGTACCTAAACCATGCATATATTATCAAAATGAAGCTGAATGCGAACGTCTCTATTCCTGATGTTATCTGCTGCTGTGTTGCAGAAGCGCTTGTTATGAGTGCCACTGTACCTATAGAAAGCGCAAGTCCGAAGACCATGTTTGATAAGGAATCTATTGCTTTCTTTACGGTATCTGTGGTTTCGATCTTCTTTTCCATTTCAGATATTTAAGCACACGATAATAATTTATACCGTAGCCCCAGCACATGCCAACAAAATTATCGAGCATATATGGCAATAGGCTGAGTGCCGTATTGGTTTTGCGTTTATTCTAATAAACACCGTTTGAATAACTATTTGCAGAGAACTTTTATAATATCTCTAGTAGCAACGTGTACTCTGAAGATAATATGTCAAGCCGCAAAGTATACGTTGTTGGAGCACTATTATTCAATACAACTCATGATAGAGTGCTTAGTACTGATGTAAGAGTACAAGCCTATGTGATGAGAGACAGCCATGTTGCATTATTTAAAAGGCTTCAACGCAGGCATGCTGCTGAGTCTGAACAACTGCGTGAAGTACCATTCAGGAGCAGAAGGACCGAACTACAGAAAAGAGTGGATTCCACGCTTGAGCGCATACGCGGTATATCAAAACCTGTTTATTTCGATCTCCCTGGGTTTGTCTTTCCGGGAGAGGTCATCCCGGCAAGTCGGGTAACTACTGCGCGCCATATAAGTGAAAGGCCCCTTAGACCCTTGGTCAGGAAGGAGGTAATAGACGAGAACCTGAGGGTGCCTGCCCAATTACTGTAATAAGACCCACCTGGAAACAAGAGCATAGTCCCAACATATGTCAACAAAGTTATCGAACTTATATGGCAATAGATTCTATCCTCTTTCGAGGCTGCCATTAATTTCTTTGTCTAATCGTACTGCTACATTATCTATAAGTGTCGCATACTGCCTGTAGTTATCCTCACTTGTTATGACACTGCCATCCCTAAGTATCCCTTTACCTTCAAAAATTATTGCTATGTACCCCCTTACATTTATTTTTATAACAAAATTATGATCGTAATTATTATGTCTTGACTCAAACTTTATCAGATCAAAATTTTTCGGATACTTTTCCTCTGTAAAGACTACCTGCGCATAGGTTATGCTTTCTACTTTTGCGGGAAGCTCTACCTGTAATGTTTGACCTATGCCCTCCTCTCTACTTATAGCTATAACTCTTGCAACCACCCTCTTCAATTCTTCCTCCTCCATAACTTCTGCAAGAGGCAATCTCACATTATGTTCATACACGCATGCGGTCCCACCGTAAGATAGCAATATCCTATCAACGCCTTCTACAACCGCTCCTTGATCATACGTCCTACCTAAAATCTGTTGTGCCCTAACTACCTTTTCAGCTATACTGCCTAAGGCAGATCTAGCTGCGCTGCCAGTCGTAGGTGGTTCTAGAGGATTTTGATGAGACGAAGGGTTTAGATTTCTAAGTTTATCAGCAGCGGTGTTCGCTGTTGCCCTCTTTTCTTCCTGACTTCTATTTACAAACACTAGTTCTACGTTCAAATTTCCTTGGATACTAGTCTCCCTTCCCGCCCCTTCAGTTTTTGCTGCATCAACTGCAATTTCTAAATACTTTACTCTTGTGGCTATATCCTTAGCGCAACCTACAACTTTCAATGCCTTGTCTACGACCGTTTCAGCAACTACTCTTGCCGATTCGATATCTCCGGCTTCGTTTCTCCCTCTGAGTATTGTTACGAATCTTTCAGCCTCACGCGCTGCAGCTCGGGCCGTTCCTTTTTCTATCATAGAGTCTATCATATCTATTCGTTTTTATCCTACTTAAATATATCCGATTTTAGCAATTTAAACACAAGACTCTGTTACTTTGAGTTGAGCTAGAACCGTACCGCAGAATTTAAAAAGAGCATTACGTTGAATTATGCATTAATTTATGCATAAGTTACTTTATACATCGAATAGCATCTAGTCTAGGCTCCTTTGGAATGCAGCAGGAGAAGTGCGCCATTTTCATAGCATGCCACGAAAGTGATAAATCATATACCTAACGTAAGGCTCAGGAGCATAGTCCCAGC
>JASHTL010000034.1 GCA_030040595.1 Microcaldota archaeon | reverse complement strand
CAGGCGCTTCAAACATTGGAGAAAGTAAAGTACATACGCGAAGTTCCGGCACTGGCAGATGCGCACTGCCATCTCGACCTTTTCCAGAACGCATCAGACATGGTCAATGAGGCCCTATCCAAGGGCGTGAAGACCATAATAACGTCAGGCGGCAACGCAAAGGGCAATGAAGCCACATCGAGAATAGTGAAAGTACTTGGCGTCTTCGGCGTGGTAGGGATAGATCCTTCGGCTTCGGGAGCCGAGTCTAAGTACATAGAGAGCTATGTCGAGATGATAAAGGGCAACCAGCGCCTTATAGGCATAGGTGAAATAGGGCTGGACTCGCACGTTGAGGAAAAGAACCATGCCGACGTGCAGAAAGAGGTATTCGCCAGGCAGATAGGCATAGCGAACGAGCTTGGCCTGCCGGTGGTGATACATTCGCGTGGCAGAATGACAGAGGTCATCAAGATGGCCGACGAGCATAAGCCTGAACGCGCAATGTTCCATTTCTTCGAAGGCGATGCGGAGCAGGCGAAATACCTGGCCGGAAAAGGCCATATGATCTCGATACCGCCGAGATATACGAGCAGGATGAAAAAGGTCATAAGCGAAGTGGACCTAATGCACATAGTGGCAGAGACAGATGCGCCTGTTGCAGGGAAGAAGCCATCGGATATAAAGGAGGTCATCGAGACCATTTCGAAGGTAAAGAACCTCGATTTCGGTGATGTCGCAGAAGTCATATCGGAAAACGTAAAAGCTTTCTTCCATATATAGTCAGGGATGGGCCCGTAGCTCAGCTTGGATAGAGCAGCACCCTTCTAACAGCATGAGGAAAGGTGATGGTCGCGGGTTCAAATCCCGCCGGGCCCGTATGACGCATGAGATTATAGGATAAATAGCAGACAAATTGTACTTCTAAACAAGCAGTGGCTGTTGTGTCATCTGTGTAACGCTTTCCACTCCCCTGAGCAGTCCTTTTAGCCAGTCTTCTACAGGTACAACGGTCCTTACAGGAAGGCCTACCCTTTCTAGCTGTTTTCTACGCGATTCGCTGGGAGCTCTTGACGTCTTGATGTGTGTAAATCCATTTTCAGCCATGTCTTGTGTGGTCAACATTTCTAGGTAATAGGGCAAACCTTTGCATGTTCCTTTGGGTAGCTGGTCTTTTGGCCAGTAACCCTCAGTTACACCGACATGGCTGTTGTATCCGCCAAATATGGGTATCTTGTATCCATATGATATACGGCCCATACTAGCAGGAAATTGAGTGCGGTTATGATAGAATCCTGTTAATTCAGCTTCCCAAAAGTTAGGTAAAGGGACATGTAATTTGGGAAGGCCGACTTTGTTTCCAACAATGAGTATGTCATAGTGAAAAAATGGGCTGACGCCACCCTCACTATGACTCTTCGGTATTATCAATTGCAATCCTGCATCCATTTGGTTTGCAGGTCTGTTCCTAACGGTCATTTTATTCCATATTATTGTGCTTTCTCAGATATATATGGCTTGCAGAAATATGCAATTATACAACAATGCATATGTATTTTGTAACTATTTAGTAGAGTGTTGAAATATACCAGCAGGTCTTAACCGTGACGCTTAAGGGAGCATATAAAAAGGTGTTATGCACAAGTAATATCGCTAAATTAAGTTACTGTTGAGCTTGGCTCACCAGGGTGATTATACGGGAGATAATAAAAAATTCGACGAGACGATCTCTCAGGTCAGGCAGCAGATAGACATATTGCTCAATGACAACAGCGTGCCCAGGAACGTGAAGAACGCCCTGGAGGACGCAAAGAAGGCGCTGAATGAGGATACAGGCTACTCGGTGAAGTCGTCTGCAGCCACGTACAAGATCGATGAGATAAGCAACGATATCAACCTGCCTCCGTATGCTAGAACAGTCATCTGGAACATACTCAGCCTGCTCGAATCTGTCAAGGAATAAGTTTCTAGTCCTGTCTTTAAGGTTAATATACCAATGCGCCCCATATATCTTGCGCTCTCAGAACATATGCCTTTTAGGCTGCTTTCTGAAAGAGCTGAAGGTGGAGACGTGACTGATGCTAAACTCACCCAGGACCTTGCCGGCAGGCTAAGTGGCAGAGTAATGGTGAGCTCTGAGATAACGGACAAGGACCTTGAAGGCCTTGACATTGAGGCGTTTGCAGCACAGGTCATGGCCTATTTCGGAAAGAATCCTGGAATGAACATTCTCGTCAGGGAGGACATAGAGAAGATAACCAGGGAGGAGCAGGAGGGGAAGCGGCCCGTGCAAGTGGAGATTGTGCAATCCGCGGACTACAAGCCCTATGCCAAGGAGATCGAGGCGGATTACAGTATAAGGAACGTCGATGCCGATACAGTATCCTCTAGCGTATCAGATTTCACAGCCTATTTCAACGACAGGTTTGACAGGCTCCGCGAGTTTTTCGGAAGCTCCAGGGGCACGAGCCTGGGCAGCATGCTAAACAACATAGACAGCGTCAGGCAGTTCACTACAGGAAGGGAGGTTAGCATCGTAGGCATGGTCTATGACAGGATAACCACGAAGAACGGGCATACCCTGGTCACGCTGGAGGACGAGACCGGGTCAACCAAGGTGCTTTTCATAAGGCCTTCTAAGGAATCGGACAGGGGCTCAGCCGGTGTCTTCGAATCGTCGAAGCGGATAGTCACTGACGAGGTTATCGCAGTACGGGGAAAGATATCCGGGCCGTTCGTCATAGCAAACACGGTACTCTGGCCCGATGTGCCGATAAGGGCCAGGAAACAGACCGATGAGGACATAGCCATAGCGTTCATCTCAGATATACACGTTGGCAGCAAGCTCTTCCTGGAGAAACAGTTCAGCAAGTTCCTAGAATGGCTCAACGGCGACGTTGAGAAGTACAAGGCGCTTGCGGGCAAGGTGAAGTACATAGTGGCGAGCGGCGACCTTGTCGACGGGATAGGAGTATACCCCGATCAGGAAAGGGAGCTTGCCATAACAGACATACACGAGCAATACAGCGTGCTCCTGGACTTCCTCTCTGCAGTGCCAGATTATGTACACATCTTCCTGCTACCGGGCAATCACGATGCGGTAAGGAGGGCCGAGCCTCAGCCTGCCCTTGGCAGCGAGCTCATAGGCAAGTTCGGCAGGAGCAACATGCACTTCGTCTCCGATCCAGGGTACATGACACTCAACGGGCTGAAGGTCCTGGGATACCATGGCACCTCCCTTGATTCCGTGATACAGGGCGTTGCGGGCTGCAGCTACACCAAGCCGGAAGAGGCAATGACAGAGGTGCTGAAGAGAAGGCACCTTTCTCCGATCTACGGAGACAACCCTGTGGTGCCCAGCAGGCGCGATGCTATGGTGATAGACGAGGTGCCTGACATACTGCACATGGGGCATGTGCACAAGAACGGCTATACGGACTACCATGGTACCCTCGTGGTCAACAGCGGCACATGGCAGTCGAGGACCTCTTATCAGGTCAAGCTGGGCCATCTGCCCACTCCGGCAATGCTTCCGGTATACGAGACCAAGAGCATGGGCCTTTCAGTAGTTGATTTTAATGCTGTGTGAGATATAGAGAACGATGGTGTGTGATGGTATGCCTATGAAGATGCAAAGCGCGATGGAGTACCTGACGACTTATGGCTGGGCCATACTTGTCATAGCCCTGGTCGTGGGAGTTCTTTACTCCCTTGGCGTATTCAACAGCATAGTGCAGTCGCCTAAGCTCCAGCCTGGCGGATGCTTCGTTGACAGGCCAAACGGCCCGGGCACGAACCAGTTCATGTCATTGGAGGGCACATGCACCGACGAACTGCCTGAATACGTAATGGTCTTTTACGGATCCAACAGCTTTGTGGACATATCGAATTATGGTGTAATCGATTCTGCCAGCTCTCTTACGGTAAGCGCATGGGTCGAGACATCCTCTTCATCGTCATCGCAGATGATATTCTCATCAGACAGCGGCAGCAGCAACGGCATAGAGCTATACGTGTCCGCTTCCGGAAACGCGGTAGCCCTGGATGACGCAGGCTCAGTTACAGGGTCAGGAACAATAAACAACGGAAAGTGGTATGACGTGGCTGCCGCGTATGGGCCCAACAGCATAAGCGTTTATGTAGACGGATCGCTAGTGGGCAATGTTGCCGAAAGCGAGGGCCCCGCGCAGGCATTCCTTGACAACCAGATAGGAGCATCATGCACCGGCGCATACGGAACCTCGTGCTCAAACTACTTCCATGGCGAGATATCCAACGTGCAGTTATACAACACAACGTTGCCGTCATCAACGGAATTGTTGCTTTACCAGGAGGGGCTGGGAGGCGTGCCGAACGATTTCCTGAACCTTGTAGGATGGTGGATGCTCAATGGCAATGGCGACGATTATAGCGGCGACTCGTTTAATGGCAATTCCATAGGTGTGTCGTACACAGGGGAGTGGACTTCAACGTACACGGCGCCATAATGCAGTGGTTGATTGGAAATTGACGAGTATTTCAAAAGGCTATCTGACGAATTCTCGGTAGCGTACGGGCTTGCCAACAAGGCCAGGGCCGAGGGCCTTGACCCAAAGCCATATGTTGAGATAAAGCCTGCGCCTGACCTTGCGAGCAGGGTGGAGGGGCTGACCGGCATGGATGGCATCTCCGGCCTGATAAGGAAATATTCCGGGCAGAAGTCCAGGACAAAGCTGGCTTTCAAGGTGGCTGAGGAAATATGCAAGGCCCAGGCCTTTGAGAACATGGACAAGTACAAGAGGATAGAGACTGCGGTGAGGGTTGGCAGCGCCATACTCACCGAAGGCATACTGGTCGCGCCTACGGAAGGGATACAGGGTATACGCACATACAGGAACAGGGACGGCACCGAGTACATAGCTGTCGTGTATGCTGGTCCGATAAGGGGCGCTGGCGGAACGGCTGCAGCGCTCTCTGTTGCGCTTGCCGACTATGCAAGGAAATTCTTCAGCATAGGCGCGTACAAGCCGACCATGGACGAGATCGAGAGGTATGTGGAAGAGGCGGAGCTGTACCATACCAGGGCTGCAAGGCTCCAGTACCGTCCGCCTGACGATGACATACGGGTAATAGTAGGCAACTGTCCAATATGCATAGACGGCGTGCCTACTGAGAAGATAGAGGTTGGCGTGCACGGAAACCTGTACAGGCTGGGGCTTGACGGCAAGGAGACCGCAATATCCAATAGGGTGAGAGGTGGCATCTCGCTTGTAGTATGCGAAGGCATAGCCCAGAAGGCCAAGAAGCTTCTCAAGGAAGTAAAGCAGTTCGGCCTCGACTGGGAGTGGCTCAACAGCATAATAAAGGTGGATGTCAAGAAGGTGGAGAGCAGCGGCAAGAGCTCAAGCGTCTTCCTAGAAGATCTTGCAGCGGGAAGACCGATACTAGCGTATCCGGGCCAGGCAGGCGGATTCAGGCTCAGGTACGGCAGGAGCAGGCTTACTGGGATAGCTGCAAAGGGCGTAAGCCCGGCGACGATGATACTCACGATGGGATTCATAGCCACAGGCACTCAGCTCAAGATAGAGCTGCCTGGCAAGGGCTGCGTGGCGCTTCCGGTAGACTCGCTAGAGGGTCCGTTCGTAAGGCTTAGGAATGGCGACGCCATGCGAGTCAACGACGCTCCCACAGCCGTTCGAATAAAGGACGAGGTGGAGAGGATAATCTCGCTGGGTGACATGCTCGTCACTTACGGAGATTTCAAGAAATCGAACACGCCTCTTCAGCCGAGCAGCTATGTGGAGGAACTGTGGTCAGCGCAGGCTGCCGAGGCCGGCTATTCGGGTGCTATTGACCATAACAAGATCACTTTTGAGGAAGCATACAGGATCTCACTGGATTTGGGCATACCCATCCATCCAAAGTTTCTCTTCGAATTCCAGGCAGTGAGCCAGCAGGCGCTGGCAGAGCTTGCGCTCCTTATAGCGAGAACCGGAAAGAGCGGAGGATCAAGGCTTCATGAGATGGGCTCAATTGAACTTGCAGTGAATGCGGACATGAAAAGGACACTAGAGCTCCTCTGCGTGCCGCACAGGTATGTAGAGGGGAAGGCTATTCTGGAGAAGGACTATGCGCAGGCCTTGTTGGCAAGCCTTGGATTCGTATCAGGGAAGGAAGGTCTTCTCAGCGTGGACGAACTGGCGACTGAAAAGTATGGTGCGACAATGCAGGATCCGATAAGCCTTGTAAACAGCGTAGCGCCGTTCAAGATAATGAAGAGATCCACGTACATAGGCGCAAGGATAGGCAGGCCTGAGAAGGCAAGGGAGCGGCTCATGAAGCCGTCGCCTAACGTTCTCTTCCCCATAGGCACGTATGGAGGCAATGACAGGAACATAACCTCGGCATACGCAATGGACTCGAAGAAGTTCAGGTCGAGCCTGAAGGCGGAGATCGAGAGGTACAGGTGCTCCGGGTGCAAGTTGCTGATTGAGACAAGGTACTGTTACGACTGCGGTAAGGTGGCCGATGTAGAGTACAAGTGCCAGTCCTGCGGAAAAGTTACGAAAGAGGGAGTATGCGAGAACTGTGGCTCCAGGACAGTCTCGTACGAGGACCGTGAGGTCAACCTTACGAAGCTGGTGTCAAACGCCATGAGGAACATAGGCGTCTCAAAGCTCCCCGCTACAGTGAAGGGCGTAAAGGGCCTCACCAACGAGGGCAGGATCGCGGAGCCTCTCGAGAAGGGCATTCTCAGGGCATCTCACAACGTGCACATGTTCAAGGACGGCACGGCGAGGTTCGACGCCACGGATGCGCCGCTCACCCATTTCTATCCCGCAGAGATAGGCGCAAGCGTGGAAAGGCTGAGGTCACTGGGCTACGCCAAGGACTGCGACGGCAACGATCTGGTCAGCGGCGACCAGCTTGTCGAGATGCTGCACCAGGATGTCATTCTCAACAGGAAGGGACTTGAGGACATGCTCCTGATAGCCAAGTTCACCGACGACCTGCTTGAGCGATTCTACAAGCTGCCGCGTTTCTACAACGCAGCGTATGCGCAGGACATGGTGGGCGCGCTTGTGATAACGCTCTCCCCGCATACGTCATGCGGAGTGCTGAACAGGATAATAGGTTTCACCTCGGCGAATGTAGGGTTCGCGCATCCATACACGATCTCGGCAAGGAGGAGGAACTGCGACGGAGACGAGGACACGACCATGCTGCTCATGGACGCGCTGCTGAATTTCTCCAGGGAGTACCTGCCCGAGAGCGTAGGCGGAACCATGGATACTCCGCTGATACTCACGCTGAACAACAAGCCCGACGAGGTGGACGACGAGGTCTGGGCGATGGAGGTGGTCTCCTCGTATCCGGTCTCTTTCTACAACAAGACTTTCGAGTACGCCTCGCCTTCAGAGGCGCAGCTTGAGCTCGTGGAAGCGAGGCTTGGAAGCAGCGCGGCATACAAGAACATATTATTCACGCATGGAACTTCGATGTCAGCGGTCACTGACTCGCCTAAAAGGAGCCTGTATGCCGAGCTTAAGACAATGCAGGAGAAAGTTGACGCGGAGTTCGGGATAATGGACAGGATATACGCGGTGAACAAGAAGGATGCGGCCAGGCGCGTGATATCGAGCCACTTCATGCCCGACCTCATAGGAAACATGCACTCGTTCTCAAGGCAGTCGTTCAGGTGCTCAACGTGCAATTCAAAGTACAGGAGGGTCCCGCTCTCGGGCAAATGCGCCAGGGATGGTGGAAAATTGCTGCTGACCATATCGAAGGGCGGCATAGAGAAGTATCTTGAGATGGCCATATCGCTGGCAGACAGGTACGATCTGGACCAGTATGTCAAGCAGAGACTCGTTCTAATAAAAGAAGAGATAAACGGCATTTTTGGCAGCGATCAGATAGACATTTCAGCCACTGAAGGGCAGTTCAGCCTGATGAAGTATTTCTAACCTCAAGCTGTGTCAGAGTCCGCAGAGCAGCGTGACCCCTGCGCCGCACAGAGCCGGGAAGATGATGCTGACAAACACCGCTATTATGACTATCGCAACAAGAACCTCGATCACTAGCTTTATTATGTTCACCATCGGATCGCCTATGGGTTATGACAAATTATATTAATAGATTATGCGCCTGCTCTGGGAGTCCTTGAGTTTACGGTCTTTACCGCATCCTCGAGTATGTCCAGGCCCTTCTCCAGGCTCTGCTTCGATATAGTAAGAGGAGGGATTATACGCAATGTCGACGTTCCTGCAGGCATCAGGAGCAGGCCCTTCTCGAAGCAGAGTTTGAGTATTTCCTCGTGCTGCCTTACTCCGGGATCCTTTGAAGATTTGTCAGTGACTATCTCCACGCCTATCATCATACCAATTCCCCGGACATCTCCCACTATCTCGTACCTCTCTTTCATCTCGTTGAGCCGCTTCATTATCAGCTTTCCCTTGCCGCTTGAGTACTCCCTGAGCGTAGGCATGTTCTTCTTAACATAATCAAGGGTGGCATTTGCCCCTGCTATCGAAGCGAGATTCGCACCGAACGTATTCGAATGCGCACCTTCGGGTATGTCGCCCAGGCTGTGCCTTACTACAGTTATTCCGATCGGCAAGCCTCCGCCAGCAGCTTTTGCCATGGTGTATATGTCTGCCTCGACGCCGAAGTTGTCAAGCGCAAGGAACTTGCCTGTGCGCATGTATCCTGCCTGTACCTCGTCAGATACAAGCAGCATGCCGTTGTCAGTTGCTATCTCCCTTATTCCTTTGACGAATTCCTTCGGAGGCACTACGTAGCCGCCTTCTCCCTGTATTGGCTCGATGAATATAGCGCCCACCTCCTTTGGCGAGAGCTCTTCGGTGAGCACCTGCTTCTTTATGTAATCGACACAGGCCATGCCGCATGACGGGTATTCCTTTCCGAATGGGCACCTGTAGCAGTATGCATATGGGACGTGGACCACGGAATTGAATGGACCGAAGTGCTCGCGCTGTCTCGTCCTGGATGCGGTAAGGCTCAGCGAACCCAGCGTCCTTCCGTGGAATGAGCTGTAGAATGCAAGCGTATACTGCCTCTTTGTGAAGAGTTTTGAGAGCTTCAGCGCTGCCTCGTTGGCCTCTGTCCCTGAATTGGAGAAGAAGACCCTTCCGAAACCCTTCGGGAACATTGTAAGGAGTTTCTCTGCGTACTCAACCGGTTCTTCAGCGTGAAAGTCGTAAAAAGCAGCATGCATTATCTTCTCCGCCTGCCTGCTTATAGCCTTCCTGACGCTTGCCGGAGATCCGACTCCGAAATTGTAAACTGCAATGAAACTGGTAAAGTCTATGTACCTTTTCCCGTCGATGTCGTATGCGAAGTCGCCATCGCCGTGCGACACTACGAAAGGATACGGGAGTCTTGTGGTCTTGAGGAGCGCCTTCCTGTCGCGCTCAATGATGCTTCTTACCTTCTTTGAAGGTTCTGATGATGGCATGAGCAATCCATCATATCACGATAAGCGCATATTTATCTTTATCTGAATTTCATGAGAAGGTGTATAGCTTGAGACTAACTACTTCAGTTTTGACGCTTCCACTTCCAGAGCTTTTGCGAGCTGCTCCTTGCTTGCAGGGTCTATCCTCTCATTCAGGAACTCAAGGTGCTTTATGTTTGACTTCCTCTCCTTGAGCCTCGATGAGGTAACTATGTTCACATAGTTCGCATCGATCACCTTCGTGACCACCGCCTTGTCTCCTGCGTCCCTGCCGGACTTCTTTATGCAGACTCTGCCTTGTTCTACCAATGCCATTTATATCACCTATGCCTTCTTGTCCTCGATTATCTTGAGCTCGCGAAGCTTCTTTATTATGAGTTCAGCAACCTGCCCCGCGTTTATGTGATCCGTGTCTATGACCATGTCGAACGGAACCTTGTCCTTTCCGAACTCCATGTTGTACAGCTTCTTGTACAGTCTGTAATTCTCATCGTCCCTTATCTTTGTGGTGCTTATCGTGTGCTTTATGTCTGAACCGTCCCTCTTGGCCATCCTCTCGGCCCTGTTCTTCTCTCCGGCATCGAGCCAGACCTTGAATCCGTCCTTGGAGAGCCATGGGGCAGTGTAGCTGGTGACTATGATGTTGCCATGCCTTATCTTGTCGGCAAGCCTTGCGTCGACCTCCTTGTCGAAATCAGGGTTGGTCTCACGCTCCCTCAGGAACTTTATCCCGTCAGGAGTGTCCCACCAGCTCTCGCCTCCGGGCTTGTATCCTCGGTCGATTGCCATCTCCTTGAGGATCTCGCCTCCTCCTATGACGGGAAGGCCGAGTTTCCCAGATAGTATCCATGAAACCGTGGTCTTGCCTGCTGCAGGCATGCCGGATATGATTATGGCCTTCATGCGCTCATCAGTGGGATATCATCTGGAGCACGTAGTTCCTTTCGCGTATGCTTATGTCGTTCAGCTTCATCTCGCCGTGCTCTATCCTGCTTGCCAGCTTTATCACGTTTCCGGAGCAGCTTGCGCAGAGAACTCCTCCAAAAAGCCTTGAATTGGACTTCCTGCTTTTCGGCATGCCCTTCTGCGAGCCTATGCCGTTGAGCTCAGCCCTGCATATAGCGCAGTGCGGCAGCGATCCCCGTTTCCTCTCGTAATGGATCGTATGCCTGTTGCTTGGGGTTACCCTGTCCAAGCGCCTGAAACTGCTGGACCTGTGCATTGGTTTTGGCAAATCTGACACCTTTTTTGTTCCAGGAATTGGATATCGGAAAGATAATCTAATTCGTATAGGAATATGGTTTTAGTATTGATTCTCAACGTATTTATTAGTTGCGGTCGTCTCAGGAATGCAAATGGGGTTTTACTGCAAGGCATCGAGTATTTCTTGCGTCTTCCTTACCCTTCCCATCCTCTTGAACACGTACTTTACCGCAGCGTTATGCTGCTCCTCTGACATTGACGCCATCGCGTCCTCGGCGAATATCTGCTGGAAGCCGTACTCGTACGCGAATCTTGCAGTGCTCTCGACTCCGTAGTCGGTGGCTATGCCGCATAGCACAATCGTGTCCACTCCAGATCTTCTCATCCTGAGCTCCAGGTCTGTGCCGTAGAAAGCGCCCCACTGCTTCTTGTCTATCACCACGTCGGAGCCGGTAGGTGCAATCTCGGGCACAAAGTCGGCCCAGTCTGCGGGCGTGTTTGCTGGACGTGACCAGCTCTCGTCGCTCAGTGCCTTGAGCATCGTGTCAGGAGCTGCAGCCACGTGCACGAGGAATGTCTTCATTCCGTTCTTCCTGAAAGCCGCAAGTAGCTTCGATGAGTTCGCTATCACCTCGTTGGCAGCATAGGGCTTTGTATCCCTGCCTGCTATTCCCTTCTGCAGGTCTATGATTACCAATGCGGTCTTTGCCTTGTCTATATTGAATTGCTCAGCCATGATATCACGTATCTAAATCGACTTTCACGAATATAAACGTTTAGAAATGGTTAGCTACAGCTGCCTGAGCGCCTCTATCGGCTGGAGTCGTGACGCGCGCCATGCAGGATACACTCCTGCTATGACGCTTACAACCACCGCAACGAAGATGGCAAGGAATATTGTCTC
>JASHTL010000033.1 GCA_030040595.1 Microcaldota archaeon | reverse complement strand
TCTTTCTCCTGCCCTTGAAGTATTTTGCCTCAACAACGCGCTTGACCCATGTGTCTATCGGGAATGCTTCCAGTCTCCTGTAGCCAAAGAGGAGTATGCAGTCAGCCACCTTGTCGCCTATTCCGTCAAGCATTAGGAGCCTCTCTTCGCCTTGTCGTACTCGAGGTCGTTAAGCTCATCCAAGTCGACCTTCGATGCGCACTCAGTGGCAACTTTTTTTATGTACTTGTCCCTGAATCCGGTGCCGCAGCTCCGTATCTCGGAAAGGCTTGCTGATGCGAGCGCTTCGGGCGTCGGGAAGAGTCTCATGCTGCTCTCCCCGAACTCCCTCTCCTCGCCGAACTTCTGGGAGAGGTTCCTTACTATGCCGCGTATCCTCTTTATGTTGTTGAACTGCGATATCACGAAACAGAGCGTTGTCTCCCAGGGGTCGTTTTTCGTGACCCTGAGTCCGTTGAGCTCGGTTACGGCCTGGCCCATGAACGAGTCGGTGTTTATGCGCTTGTATATCCCATGTATGTCGTCTTTGAGCGCAAATCTCTCCGTTATCTCGCGCCTTGCGCTTGCGCTGTTGTGCTCCCCGGAATAATTATAATCTATTTTGGTTAGACCCTCCTTCTTTGAGGCTATTATCGTTATCTTTCCTTTCTGCGTAGGATATGTAAGCCTCTCCTCCCTGCCGCTCTTCTGGTACTCGGAATAGAAGGTGAGCGGCTGGCCGCTCATGGCGCTCAGGCCCAAGTCGAAATCCATCACTTCCATCAGATCATCCCAATTCCGTGAATTGCGCGTGACCCTGCGATCATCTTCCTGAGCTCGTCGAACGAGACGCGCACCTGGCTCCTGTCGTCGCGCTTCCTTACCGTGACCTTGCCATGGTCCTTTGACTTGCTGTCAACCGTGTCAAAGTCGATCGTTATGCAATAAGGGGTGCCTATCTCGTCCATCCTTGCATACCTCTTGCCTATGGAACCGGAGGTGTCGTAGGCTATCCTGAATTCCTTGGCAAGAGAGTCATAGAGCTCACTCGCCTTCTTCTCAAGTGCGTCATCCTTCTGCAGGGGAAAGACAGCTGCGTCGTACTGTGAGAGGAAACCAGGTATGCCAAGGACATCCCTTTCGCCATCCTTCTTGTAGAATACATCTATGAGCATCCATATGTTCCTGTCTACACCGAAGCTCAGCTCAAGCACATTCGGCATGAACCTCTTTCCGTCAACGCTGACCGAGAGGTCCTTGTTCGCGCCCTTAGAGTGCGATGTCAGGTCGTAATCGCCGCGGTAGTGAAGGCCGCCAACCTCCCTGAACCCGTTCCAGCTCCTGACGTCTATCTCAATGTCCATGTGCACCTTGTTGTAGAATGCCTTGTCTGCGCCCCCCTTCTCGAAGAACCTGAATCTCTCCTCAGGAACTCCGATTATGCCCGTATAGAAATGGTGTATTATCTCCATGTGGCGCACGTAGAATTCAGGGTAGCCATCTTTCACAAGCTCTGCAGGCGTCATCTTTGTCTGCTTTCCTGTCTTGTAAGTGACGACATTCATAGGCTTTCTCTCCTTAGGCTTCAGGTCCCACTTCTCAGGGTCAAAGAAAATCTGCAGCTCTGCCTGTATCAGTTCGCGCATCCTGTAGAGACCCTGCCTTGGAGAGATCTCGTTCCTGTAGGCCCTTCCGATTATCGCAAGGCCCAGCGGAAGCCTCTTCCGCAGCAGCTGGAACTCCCTGTCGAAATTCAGGTATACGGACTGCGCAGTCTCAGGCCGTAGGTACCCCTTTTCCTTTTTCTCCGGGCCCAGCGAGACGTCTATCATCATGTTGAATGCCTTTGGCTCTCCCAACTCGCCCTTGTCCTTAGGGCACCTTACGCCATGCTCCTTGATTGCCTTCTCTATCTCCTTCTCGTCAGCTCCCTCGTTTATCTTGATTCCAAGTTCTCCTAGAAGCACATCGGCCCTGTAGAAGGTCTTGCACTTCTTGCACGACACCAGTATGTCGTTGAACCTTGACGCATGGCCAGATGCGACGAGCGGTTTCTCCGGCAGCATGTTTGAACCGTCGATGAGGAAATAGTTCTCGTTCTGTTCTATGAAGTATGCGATCCAGAGGTCTTCCCAGCGCCTCTTGATGGTTGCGCCGAGGTGTCCGTAGTCGTAGAGCCCAGCGGCTCCGCCGTATATCTCTGCTGCAGGCCAGAATAAGCCGACTCTGCGCGCAAAACCGACTAGCTCCTCGTTATCCATGCAGACTCCACGCTATACATCACATCTAAAAGAATAAAAAGAGTGGCACACTGGCAGAACTTACGCCGTTACCTGCTGGACCTGCGCTACCTTCTGGGCCTGCTGCTCCTGAAGGGGTCTTATTGTTATCTTGTACGTGCCTGAGAGCTTCTTCGAGGCCCTGTTCAGCGCCTCGTGTGCTATCGCCTTAGCGGTCATCATCGTCTTGAGCTCGAATATCGTCTGGCCTGGCCTGACCCTCGCAGCCACGGATGACGGGCTACCGAACGAGAGTGACATTCCCTGTGAGATACGGTCTGCTCCGGCTCCTGTCGCCCTTTTCTTCTCGCGCACCACGTTGTGCGGATACGGAAGCAGCTTTAGGAAATAATTGGATATCAGTTCCCTTTCCAGATACTTGTTCGCAACCTGCCTTGCGGCTTCCAGCGCGTTTGAGCGCAGCTGCACGTGCTGGTCGGAAATCAATGTCATTATTATCTCGTAAT
>JASHTL010000032.1 GCA_030040595.1 Microcaldota archaeon | reverse complement strand
GAGACAATGACTCCTATGAATGTGAAGAGCGCGAGAGGTATCGCGTTCTTGTATACGGGAATACGCTTCCTTATCCTTTTTGTCTCGCTGATAAGCTGCGTTGTCGCGAGTCTCTCGAAATGCCTTGACCTCTTCCTGAAGTATGCAAGGTCCCGCTTGTCCATCATGCTTGTCGCTATCATGTCGCCCTGCTCCAGCTGCGACGGATAGACCATCTCGGTCATGCCCTCGTATATCATGCGCCTGAATGCCAGTATCACTGCTGATGGCACTGCAACGATAAGCATCACAACAGCCACGAGCACCGGATCCGAGACTATGCGCCCGAGTTCGACAATCAGTATTATGTACACAAGAACGAGCAGCGCAGCTGCTATCGCCCCTTTCTTCTCTATCTTCAGCATGTGCGTCTTTCTCCTCGCCTTTATTATGTAGTATGCGGGCGTCAGTATTATGGTGGCGTAGCCCGTCGCTACGAATACGGAGAGTATGAACGGCAGCGAGAACTGCTGCAGGCTTATCAGTGCGGGAAGAGCCTGAATGGGAAGCACAAGGCTTATGAAGAGGAACTCGAACGTGTCTCCGGCGCCGAGGATTCCTGTCCTGTATGTAGCATACCCGAGGGCAGCTATTACAACAGCGCATATCGCGCTGAACTCTATGGTCTGCACTGGGTACGTGAGCGTTATCAGTATTCCGACGGCGAGCGTCGCATACGCAAAGAGGTCAGGCACATTCCTTTTGTTGAATACGTCGAAGAGCGCGTATACGAACGTGACAATCAGAAGCGCGGCAATCCTTATGACATCGAGAAGCAACAAACCACTATGCACTTTTGCGCGCCTGCATTTAAAATAACTTGTGTGGCTGCTATTCTGCGAGATGCAACAAACGGCAAATTTTTTGCGCAAGCGACTTAGACAATAGGCGCTGTTTGAAGAAAAGATTTAAATACTTACCTGAGCCAGAAGAAATCAGTAAGAGAAGAAGGCCGTAAAATGAGAATCAGCTCCATTCACATATGGGCAGGTGCGCCAGTGCCATTGGTAGCATCAGGATTCACGGCCATGGGCATATGCAATACAAAGTATTGCAATACGTCCGCTGCATAAAGTTCTGAAGTCTCTTTTTTCCGGTGGTTCTTTATGCAAGTGGATAAAAACGAATATAGTGTAAATGTTGAAAAGGTTCGCAGGCTTAGCGAGAAGGAGGTGGTCCTGCTCGCCGAGATAGGGCTCAACGAGATACCTACTGCCACTGACTTCGTTGAGTTCGCCGCTGAACAGTACGGCATGTCGCAGAGCGGCATCTGGTATACGCTGAAGAAGCTCAAGAAGGAGGGTATGCTCGACTTCACTGAGAGGGGGGAAACGTACAAGCCTCTGACGCTGACTGAGGGTGGGATGCGGGTGTTAAGAAACAGCATGATGCCTGTGAACGGGGTGAATAGGAATGTGACCGGGGTGGCGGAGATACAGGCGTGATACTGCGCACTTGGTGGGGAAAAGTGGGGGTGCGCACTATCACCCAATCTCTGGATTATTCTTTAGCAGCAGCTTTGCCTTTCTTGCCTTTACTTCTGCTCGGTAGTATCGGCTATTATTTCCTCCAGCTTTCTCCAGTTATTCGCATTTACAGGGTTAGAGAACTTGCCATGCCTTACGAATTCCTCGTCCCACGGCTGCCTGTAGACGATTCCAGGCTTGCACATGTCTATCAGACGCTGGATGGAGTTTGTTTTTATCGCCTTTACCATCTCTCCTATCTGCCTGTCAAGCTCCTGGGGATCATAGTTGTTGAACAGGGTCATGTCTGCGTGAAGTATTGATATCGACTCCTCGGCAGCGTTGGACATCTGCTCCTTGGTAGGGTACTTTCCGAACTTCTCCTTGTAGTGCTGGAGCATCTTCTTCTCGTCCGCTTCCAGTCTTATTACAACAAAGTCCTTGAGCTCGTCCTTGAAGACCTCGAGTTCCTCAGGCTTCCTGAGCCCGTCGCAGATCATGGGAAGCCTGCCGTTCGCCTTTATGTCCTTTATTATGTGCTTCGCCCATACTCCGGCGTCAAGCTCCCGCATCTTGTTGCCTATGCCCTGCATGAGCGACCTGTTGTATTCCTCCATTCCGAAGAGGTCCTTGGCTATCTCCTCTATCTTTTTGGAGAACGAGGGCCTGTAGATTGTTACCTCGCACTCCTTCTCGAGCCTGAATTTCAGGTAATCGGAATAAGTGGTCTTGCCAACGCCCAGCGGGCCTATGAAGACGAACGAGGGTATTACGTATCCCTCCTTTGTTTTTGGAGATTCAAAGTCCTTAGTAGAAGGCATGAAATCGACATAAAGATATGGCAGGGGTGTAATTTATGCTTTTCTGACGTTTCTCTGTTCCAGGTCCTGGAGCACCTCTTCGATGCTCCCCCTAAGCTCTTCCAGTGTGCCTGAGTTAGAAATTGAGTAATCGGCCATCTTCATCACGGCATAGAGGCCTGCCTTCCTGTCCTCCTCGTTGCCGGTGTTCCCCTTTGCCTCCCTCTCCGAACGGGCCTTGAACTCCTCGAAGGTCTTCGGGTCTTCAGGCCTTCCCCTAGTGCTCTGAAGCCTCCTGTACCTCACCTCCTCTGGCGCATCTATCGCTATCAGGACAAGATCCGGAGCCACGCTCTTGAAGTAGGTAAGTTCGAAAGCGCTTCTTAGGCCGGTTATGCAGATATTTTCCGCATTTAGCGAATTTGCCTTCTTCATTTCGAGCTTTGCCACTATGTCCTTTCCGTGCTTTTTCCTGAATTCGACAGGGAACGCGTTGTCGGTCGTGAAGTTTATGTCCAGCCTGGCCTTGTGCATCTCCTCCCGTATTATGTCGCCCATGTCAAGGATCTCGAATCCCTTCGATTTGAGCACAGCTGCAGCCTCGGCCTTTCCCGAACCGGGAGGCCCTACCAGTATTATCATGTTCTTTATCACTTACCTTACCCTATTCCCTTGTTCTATGTCCCTGTCAACCGTCAGGAGCGAAATTGCATCGGCATTCTCCCCGGCTGCAAGCACCATTCCCTGTGATTCAGTTCCGGCAATTACCTTTGGATCGAGGTTGACTATGCAGACAACCTTCTTATTCATTAGCTCATCCTTGGAGTAGCTGGCTTTTAGCCCTGCTATTATCTGCCTCTGCCCGATCTCCGGTCCGAAGTCTATGGTGAGCTTGTACATGGGCTTCCTAGCCTTCTCATGGTCCTCGACATTCAGCACCTTGCCCACCCGGATGTCGAGCTTTGCAAATTCATCGAAAGTGACCATGATATCCTATTAAGATTGGCAGGTGCATTATATATTTGATGCGGGTCTTTGCTGCAGTGGAGATTCCTGACGAAATAAAGAAGAGGATACTTGAAGCCTCGAAATACTTCGCGTTCAGGGACGTCACGCTGGTAAAGGAGAACGCGCTGCACCTAACCCTCCAGTTCTTCGGAGAGATTGATGACATGCAGGTGGACGAGATAAAGGAGGCGATGCGTGCAATAAAGCCTGGAGCGTTCAAAGTGACCATGCATAGCATCGGCTTCTTCAGACCGGAGCGCATACGTGTAGTATATGTTGGAGTTTCCGAGGGGATGGAGAAGATAACCGGCATACACAACGAATTGATACACAAGCTCAACGTGCGCGAAGAGGAAAGATTCATTCCGCATGCGACCATTGCAAGGGTGCGGGGGATGCGCGACAGGCGCGCATTCACAGAACTTGTCTCAGAGTATGAGGACCACGACTTCGGATCATTCACCGTCGATTCCATTACTCTGAAAAGCAGTACGCTCTCCGCATCAGGGCCTGCATACGAGGATCTATACAAAAGTGAGCTGTGACCTCTTCGCTGCAAAGCCTGAAGCTTCGGTGCTGTCTATAAGGTCGGCAGGGCCGTAGATCTTGTTCTGGAGCAGCAGATCGTATACGGAGCCGGTCTTCAGGTCAAGCGCTAGGTGCCTGATTGAATTGCCGAAAAGATCGGCCTCAGCAAGCTTCGCCTGTGGCAATGCCGAGTGCAATTTCGCTATGGAACCCTGCAGGGCGACATCTGTTCCATGCATGCCTATTATCCTCACTTCCAGGTTTCTGAGCATATTCTTCCTGACTATATCATGCATGCACCTCACTTCAGCTTCATTCATCAGCAACGTGGGCCTTGTTGCTATGACTGTTGCAGTGTCCACATTGTATATGGACACGAACAAATCGTATGTTATGTCATGCGCTATTACGTATCTGGAACTTTCGGTGTACTTCTGCACAAACGCGATATTCAGGCCCAGCTCCCTTGACCTGTCACCCACCATTGCGAGCGAGGTGTGATATCTCTTGCCAGTCCTCAACTGTATCGCGGACTTTCCGAATGTCTCCTTTCTAGCTTCCTGCATGTAAGCTGGCCATAGATCCATGCCATCGTCTTAGTATTGCCATTGCATGTTTAAATAAGGCGGCGGTGATGCTCTTTCCCTTTTGTAGTCTATCCTATGCAGGCGCCTACGATAACATCGCCTGCACCAGCACAAACTTTATATATATGTATATACATATCTATATCATGGCAAAGACAATAGCTGTATCCGATGAAACATACGAAATGCTCAAGAAGGTAAAGGCCGAGAACGAGAGCTTTTCGCAGGTTATCCAGAGAAGCCTGAAGAAAAGGGGTAAGCTCTCGGACCTAGTTGGCAGAGGCACGCTAAGCAAGGCAGACTGGAAGAGAACAAAGGATGAGATCAGAGAAGCGGAAAAGTTGACCCGTAAGAAACTCGAAACTAACTTCGGTTGATTGGTTGGAAGTATTCGATACAACATATCTGATAGACGCGGTTAACGGCGATGGCGGAGCCGCAAAGAAAGCGATGCAGGTCACTGACACAGCAACTACGGCGGCCATTTCAGTAATAACGGCGCACGAGTACCTTTATGGCGTTTATAGAAGATACCGCAACAATGAAGGTATGCTTAGATCAAGACTGGCAGATGCGAGGCAGGATCTGAATGACTTTGAGATTCTTCCTCTCACTGCAGAGATAGCAGAATTAAGTTCAAGGATAGAGGCGGATTTGTTTTCGAAAGGATCTACGATAGGGTTAAATGACATATACATTGCCGCAACTGCTCTATATTACAATGCCAAACTTGTTACAAGGAATACGTCCCACTTCAGAAGGATAAAGGGACTGGAAGTTGAGACCTACTAGGCCATTAGTGGTGCCGTAAGCACAGCCTAAAAGGTTTAAATACCTTATCAGACACATATATTCTGTTAGCTTTCCTGCGCTAGTTTTCAGCTGGTTTGATGAAGATAACGGTCATAGAGAGCACGCCCATTTCGTTGCGGTTCAAGCTTAGCGGCGCCAGTTTCAGCCTGGCGAACGCGATAAGGCGCACTGCGATAGGCGGAGTTGGCTCATTCGCGATAGACAGCGTCACGTTCTACGAGAATTCCACCTC
>JASHTL010000003.1 GCA_030040595.1 Microcaldota archaeon | reverse complement strand
GCTCCTATCGTCTAGTCCGGTCAAGGACGCAGGCCTCTCACGCCTGCGACTCGGGTTCAAATCCCGATGGGAGCACCTGTTCATTCACGTTATGGCGCCTTTGCGTGCCATTCTGCGCACTGCAGCCAAACGTATGCTCATATCTTTTATATGAACTTGATGCGGAAAGAGGATGGCGATGGAATCTTTATATTGGTGCCCGGCATAGAGTAATCACCTTTGCCCCAGTAGCTCAGTGGTAGAGCGCCAGTTTTGTAAACTGGAAGTCGAGGGTTCGATCCCCTCTTGGGGCTTCAAATGCCTTGCGCCTTCAGTTATGTGATAAGATAATATAATCCTACTAACAACTTAAGTGATATGAAGGCTGGCAGGCTGGAACTGAGCGTATTTGTTGCGGGATTTGCAGTAATGGTTGTGGAGATATCCGGTGCCAGGCTCCTGGCTCCGTACCTTGGAGACACGCTTTTCAGCTGGACAAGCGCAATATCCGTTGTCCTCGGCTCTCTTGGTATCGGATACTACCTTGGGGGGAAAGTGGCAAGTGTCCAGTCCAATCTCAGGGTCCTTGCTCTCTTCCTGTTCGTAGCAGGCATATTCACGGCGCTCATACCAGTGCTCTCAGAAAGCGTACTTCCTTCAAGCCTGTCAGTCGGTTTTGAATACGGGCCCCTATTCGCGTCCGTGCTGCTCTTTGCAGTGCCAAACGTGTTCTTGGGCATGGTGGCACCGTATGCGATAAAGCTCAAGGTAAGGAACCTTAAGCGCGTGGGAGAGCGCGCTGGCAACCTTTATGCGATATCTACGGTTGGCAGCATATCCGGCGCGCTCCTGAGCGGCTATTATCTAATACCCTATGTGGGCATCGCGCAGAGTTTTTATGCGGCAGGCCTGGTCTTAGCCATTTGCGGGGTTCTTAACTATGGCAGGAAAGGGCTCCTTGCTCTTGCCGTGGTGCTTGCGATCTCCCTGATCCCATACTCATGGCCTCCACTGGGCCCAGGCAGAGTGATCTATTCAACGGATACGCCCTACTATCACCTTGAAGTGGTAAACTACTCAGGGACCACGGTGCTTCAGTATGACGTATCCGGCTGGCAGACGATATATCCGAATTCTCAGAATTACAGCAACTTCTCCGCAATAAGCTATTACAAATACCAGGATCTCTTTTATCCGGGAGGCAACGCGGCAAACTCGGTCCTTTACCTTGGCCTTGGAGGAGGGGCCATGGTAAGCGATATGTACGAGAACTCTAACGCGCTTATAACAGTTGTGGAAATAGATCCTGGCGTTATAGCTGTCGCCAAGAAGTACTTTAATATAACGGATAACGATAGAATAACAATATACAACCAGGATGCCCGTTTCTTCCTGAGAAACAGCACGGGTACCTATGATCTAATAGTGCTGGACACCTATGGCACAGGCCTTAGCATGCCGTACCAGATGACTACGCTTGAGGCTGACCAAGAAATGTATACGCACCTTACTCCAAACGGTTCTCTCCTTGTGAATGTCGTCTCGCCGGTGGCGGGCAACGATTCATGCGTATTCGGTTCCGAATACAGGACCTTAAGCACGATATTTCCATACATGTACGTATTTCCGATAGAGCCTGAGAAGCTGACGGAGCTCCAGAACGTTGAGATCCTTGCGTCAAACAGGGGCTATCCTGAGCAGGAAATGATAAACGCGCTGAACGGCACGCTGACTAGTGCACAGGCCGAATGGATTACTGACGGAAATTACAGCCGTAGTTTCAACGCCTCAAACTGCACTATCCTGACCGACAACAACAACATGTATGATGTTTATGCTGCCGAAGAGCTTCAGCATATAAGTTAGCCTGAACGTGAGATACGCAAAGTTCTCCTTTTGCCTTGTAGCCGAACAGGCCCGATCGTCGATATCATAACGTCATATTATTTAATCCTATACCCCCAGTTTAATTGAAAGGGTGGAACACCATATCAATAGCTGACGATATCAAAGAGTTCTTCGTAAAGGAGTTTGTCCTGCCTAACCTCTTCCTCTCAGATGTGCCTGGATACCTGCTCGGCAGGTTCCGTGATTTCCAGGGCGAAGCGGTGTATATAAGGAACATCCTGCTTCCGGAAGCCTTCTTCCTGATGCTCGAGCAAAAAATATCCGGCAAGTTCGGCGAAGAGGGACTTGCAAGGCTATATGGCGTAAACAAGAGATTCGGATACCGTTTCTGCACGCTTGCAAGGCTCCCTAAATCCGACCTCAAGTTCTCAGTAAGGCTATTTTACAAGTTCATAGAGGAGTTGTTTGCGGAGAGCGTGGAAGTCAACATCGACCTGGACCAGAAGATCCTTTCCATCGATACCAAGGACCTTATTATCACGCGCAGCAACGGCAGCGGCTTCATGGTTGGGGGAAGCGCGGGAGTATGGGGGTATTTCCTCAACGACTACGCCATGACCGAGTGCGGAGTAATGCATATAGAGGGAAATCATTACGTTCTGATAAGTGGCCCTCCTGAAAAGCTCAAGGAAATAGGAATAGCATTCTACGAGGCAAAGGACCTCAAAAATATCGATGACCTGACCATGTACAGGGATCTCAACCAGCCTCCCGATGTCGTGCCGCCTACTGCTTCAAACCTCGAGAGGCTCACTAGGGACGGGTTACTCTTCAATGACAAGGGCCAGCTGAAATACGGCACTAGGAATGTGGTCCTACTGTCTTCCGAGATCTCACTCATGTACGAGCTTGAGTCCGCTTTCGGAGACCAGGTCTTGTACGAAGCCGCAAAGGAATCATTTGTTCTGCTCGGAAAGGATATCCCTATCCAGCCAGACGGAGACACCTTCCTAGCGGATCTACTTACCTCGCTGGGTCTTGGCATAGTCGATGTCGAAAGGGGAGCAGGCTCGAATACCTTCCGTTTTAACGGAGCGCCATGGTATTATACGGCAAAAGACTCGACCTTCCCGGTGCTGAGGGGCGCGGTCGAGGGCTTCCTGGAGGGACACTCCCGCGAGCTTTTAACTGCCAGCTACATCAAGTCAGAGCTGCGCAGCGGCCTGGTAGTTCTTATAAGTGCCTCCCAAATAAAATAGTGGGTAGAATACTGATACCTCACTGGAGCAGTCAGGTCTGTTTGGAAACCGTGTTAAACTCGGCTACCTCAACCACTGCGTTGGTTGCAGTCGGAGTGGAATACATTGCCCAGATGACTCCTGTGAGCTTGGTTCCCACTCCGAGCTGCTGCCCTTCTACCAGTGGGTTGTTGGCATTTATACATATGGTCACTGACGCTACCTGGTCACTGGATAGCGAAGGAAGATAGGCGTATGTCCCGTATAGACTTCCCCAATAAAAGAAATCATCCTTATTCTGCTCATCTATCACGTTCGTCGAAGTATCAGTCAAGGACTGCCCGTACGGGACAATAGTAAAAAGAACAGTGCTCCACGACTCTGTGCTGTATATGCCAAGATTTGCGGTTACATAAGGGGTTTCATAGCACGTAGGGTTATTCAACGACGCGCTATAGACGAGCGACTGGCAGTAAAAACCAGGAAGCGCAACGCAGCCGGAAGGTATTTGCGGCGAGAAGACACCCAGATACCAGAGTATCCCCAGGACCAGGGCAATGATCAGTATGGCCCATCCATACGTCATCAGGTACTCCATCGCGGACTGAAGTCTCTTTGCCTCGCCCATGCCCGCTACCCTTCTAATCACTTGTTACCTTATTGCCCGAACCAACTATCGACTTGCTGGTTATGGTCGTGTCATCATAGTATACCGTGTTGTCGCTCCCAGTCACGGTCAGAGATATCTTTCCATCTATCAGATAAAGAATATTGGAGCTTCCGGTTATAGAGACCTGCAGGGCATTTGAGGTGAGCATCGTCAGCGTTATGTCTGTACTGCTTCCGGTTATCTGGAACGAGTCAAGGTTCTCAACCTGGAAACTCTCCACAAGATCGGAGCTGCCTGTGACTGTAAACGACTTGCCGTTTATGATGCCTCCCGTTACCTTGTTGGACGAGCCTGTTATGCACTGCTGCGATATTACGGTGTTATGCAGTATCACATAATTCGAGCTGCCGGTGACGCTAAGCGATATAGTACCATTGTATACGTTTACCTTGTTGGAACTCCCTGTGACAACAACAGATATGTCGCAGTTGCTGCCAGGCATCTCTATGGTGACATTGTTGCTGCTTCCAGTGATGTAAACGGCACTCTGGTTGGTTATCTCCACCGTGCGCGAGATACTCGACCCGGTTATGTACAATGCAGGCCCTTTATTGTTTCCTGAGCATTCTGATGGGGTCGGTTGAAGCACTGATATCTTCACTCCTGACGAGGCCGTTTCTCCGGAAATGTCGCTGACCATGAGGGTCACCAGGTAGTTGCCTGCCGAGTTGAAAGTGAAGTTGTTGCCCTTCTCAGTTACCCCGTTGCTAGGCGATACTGAGTAAGAGTAGACGTCCGATCCTGTCCCTCCGCTTGTCACGTTTTTAAAGTCTACAGTCTGGCCTGTGGTTATAGGTTCAGTATTTGCACTGAGGGTTACTTCGAGCGGGGCAGTTACCGTAACCTCCGCATTTGAACTTGCGAAACCGCCAAGCGCATCACTCACAGACAACGTTACAATGTAATTTCCGGGACTGTTGAACGTAAATGCGTTCCCCGATTGTGTTACGCCGTTCTGGCTGCTGAAAGCATAGGCATAGGAGTAAGGCTCCATGCCTCCTATAGTATTGTTGGTTAACTGGACACTCTGGCCAGCGCTTATTAGAGACGGGCTTGCCTTGAGTACGGTCGACACCGGGGTTATTGCATCAATGTCAAGAGTCTGGGAGTCGTTTGTGTCTCCGTAAGGGTCTGAGATCTGCGCATATACTTGATACGATGAGACGGAATTTGGAGCGAACAGGAATGTGTTTGACGGCCCATATGCTTCCTCTTGGTTATTTACAAACCATTCATATGAGTATGGAGGAACCCCTTCTCTTCCACGGGCAGTGATCACCTCTGACTGGCCAAGTTCCAGCGTGCTATAGGGCGCAGCTAGTGTCACGAATATTGGGACTGGAAGCACGGTGATGTTGACACTCTCGGAAACCATATTATCATCAGAATCCTGTACCGTTTCTGTTATTGCATAAATTCCTGGGATTGGGAAATAGAATCCGTTTCCATCCTCTACAACTCCATTGGGCACGGTGTAAGAGTATGAGTAAGGCGGTGAGCCTGAGTAAAGATCGTCTGTTGTGAAGTTTTCGGTGCTATTTGATATGGATATGCTGTTTCCTGCATAAATTACGTTCTGCGTTGTATAGATCGTGAAATCCAGATAAGGTTTGATCGAAATCTGCGCGGAAGAGCTGCCTATGTTGCTGGTGTCGTTGCTCACTGAAACATCGATAACGGCCGTTACGAACTTATCGCTATTGTTCCCATAGAATGTTGTAGTGCAATTACTGTTTCCAAATGGAATAGCATCGGAAGGACCGTTGGCAAAGTTATAGTACGACCATGCGCACGAGTAGACCCCGTATCCGCCTGACACGGTCACATTCATGATGCTGTTCTGGCCTGCATCCATTATGAGCCTGGACGAGCTCAGCGAAATTGTTGCAGCACCTGCAAGGGCCAGCAAGAAGGTCGCAAACACAAAAGGCGCTAATACGCTTAGTCTGCTCATTCCCATGTTCATACCCATCCATAATACGTGCCAGTGATTAAAAACTCTTTGCTTGGCAGTTTAGACCGGGAGTGCGCCTGGCCTAGGCACGATTCATGCGGTGAAATTTGCGTTAGTTATATAAGCTTCCTCCAACAATGTTTATTGGTGATACGATGAAGGATGAAAATGGCGGGCATCATGAGATGAGGATGCGCATGTGGAAGATGAGGGAGGAGTTGCTGAATTCTATGGGAGAGAAGGAACTCAGGGCATTCATCAAGGGCTATATGATGGGCCAGCACATGCTGCTGAGAAAGTTCAGGAAGCATGGCGGATGCGGCGGAAACGGAGAAAGGTGCGGAGGCAACTGCGGCGGTAACCGCGAGTGCAAAAGGAAGGAAGAGTAGGCAAACCGCCTACTTTGAGAGCGAGGCGTAGTAGGAGCCTGCCTTGTCGAAATAGCCGTTGTGCGCAGAGAAGATCTTCATGGCATCTCCGGCCTTTGGATTGTTCCAGTCATGAAGCCATTCGAATACTACTTGGATCCACGTTGTAGGGATCACTCCTGCCTGGATCATCCTGCTTACGCCTGCATCGTGCGCCTCTTTTGACTCTGATCCTGCAGCGTCCATTACTCCATAGACGTCGTATCCCTCCCTTAGGCAATGCAACGCGGTGAATGCGAAGCATATGCTGGTCCATAATCCCGTCACCACAAGCTTCTTTCTTCCGGTCTGTCTCAGAGCACTGAGTACCGCTGGGTCATCCAGCGCATCGAAAGTGGGCGTTGCGGTTCTGTCTATAAGCTTGCTCTGCGGGAACATCCCAAGCAGTTCAGGGAAAAACTTGCCTCCGAATCCGTTCTGGTTCACGGAGGAGAGCACTACGGGTATGTTGAATAGTCTGGCGCCTTCTGCAAGTCCGAGCACGTTGTTCCTTATGTGCGTCCTGTCATGGTACTCTACCCCGACAAGCATCTGCGGCTGGTAGTCCACAAGAAGAAGAGCGCTGTTCTCAGGCGTCAATGGTTGTATGTTTTCGTTCATTGCTATCCCTGATTACTCTTAGTCAAGAATCTATAAATATACTTCGGGAAAAAACCAAATCCGGCAAGGTATAGCAAAATCTTTTTAAGGATACATTGCATTAGAAGTCTGTGGCAGCCGGATCAAAAACCAATCAGAGGCCAGGCATAGCGACCCTACTTCTTGTAATAGTAGTAATAGGCGCAGTCCTCCTGCTTGGACCTTCACTGGCACTCTTCGCAGGTGCGCTAACGCTTTTATGGATGTCCAGGGGCAGCGTAAGAAATGTAGAAGTCAAGCACGTGCTGATGTACATAGTATTCTTAGTAGTCGCATATCTGGTTGTTGCTGGCCTTGCTCTGGCGTTTGAATATGGGGTCTATGG
>JASHTL010000031.1 GCA_030040595.1 Microcaldota archaeon | reverse complement strand
TGCCTGGAGAGGTGCCTTGACCTTCCAGAGAACAAACCATGAGATCGGGCTCCCATATTTACACCGTATAATTTGCCGCGCCAACTCTGGTGCGGTAAAGCAAGTAGGTATAGTGTATCAATATATAAATACCTTCCCACCCAGTATTTAAATAGGGATACAGCTACAAGTGATAGCAATGGCAAAATCAAAATCATCAGCGAGAAAGGTGAATCTTAATCCGAAGTTCAAGATAGAGAACATCGTAGCCAGCGCAGACCTTGGCGTGGAGCTTGATCTTTACGGGATAGCCAAGGCCTCCCCCGACGTGGACTACGAGCCCGAGCAGTTTCCCGGGGCTATATGCAAGATACACGAGCCAAAGACCGCATTGCTTCTATTCAAGAACGGCAAGATCATCTGCACTGGGGCGAAGACCGAGGCAGACATCAAGAAGGCCATAGACCAGGTAATAAAGATAGTCAGGAACTACATAATAGAGCCCAGGGAATGAGCCTTTACCGTTTTTTCCTCGTGCTGCTCTTCTTCCCAGCTGCCCTTATCCTCCTGAATGCGAGTGCGTATATGGCATAGAGCACTATAACGAATACCGCAATCGCGGCGAAGAGCAGGTCAACGTTCCTTATATGGATCGCATAGTACCCGAAGAGGAGAAGCGCCACGTCCCAGATCAGTGTCCCTGAGAATGAATAGGCAAGGAACTGGGCCTTCGGCATCTTGGCGAAACCGGCGGGGAAGCTTATCAGGCCCCGCACCAACGGGATAAGCCTTGAGATGAAGACGGCGAATGGGCCGTTCTGCCTGAACCATGCGTCGAACGACTCAAGGGTCTTCCTTTTTATGCGGAACCATCCAAGGTGCTTGTAGACGACGTCTTTTCCTATGTAATAGGCTATGTAATAGTCTATCATCATGCCTATTATGCCTCCAGCCAGCGCGACTAAGAGGGCCAGCCATATGTTTATCGCTCCTGATGCGGAGAGCGCGCCTGCCGCAGGAAGAATGATCTCGCTGGGTATCGGAAGGGATGCAGACTCAAGGGTCATGAGTAGGAATATTCCCACATACGTATACGACGAGATTACGCTCATAATAGCTGCAGGAAGTCCGATTAACGCATGCGTCGCGTTTGCCATAGTAGCATATTACAACAGCGGTATTTTAACCTTGACTGGAATAAAGGTTTGACCGAGTATGCGGCTTATAAGATTCAACCCAGTTTCCAACGCAGTCAAGGTGGAGCCGGACTCGTTTGACGACCTCTACCTCCTCGCCATAATCCTCTCGAAGGGCGACATGGCAGAGGCCCACAGCTACAGGAGATTCAAGGCAAGCGAGAAGGACGTCGGCGAACAGAAGGAGATAACTGTCAAGATATCAATAGAGAAGGTCGAGATAGACAAGGCTGCTGGCAGGCTGCGCCTGATAGGCACGATAAGGGAAGGAAGGCCCGCCGAGTTCATCACGCTGGGCAGCCACCACACGATAAATGTCGCTCCGGGCGACATAATAGACATGTTCAAGGACGAGTGGAAGGAATACATACTCAGAAGGCTGAGGGAGGCACAGAAGGAGTCCAGAAAACCGAGACTGGGCGTGATCGTCCTTGACGACGAGAAGGCGCTCGTATCGTACATCAAGGGATACGGGATAGACATTGTCACGGAGCTGTACAGCCACTTGAGCAAGAGAATGAAGGAGAAGGATTACGCCAAGCAGCGCATCCAGTACTTCAGCGACGTGATAAAGTCCATAGAGAACATGTCCGTTGACATGATCATAATAGCCGGACCTGGGTTCACCAAGGACGACCTGAAGAAGCATATATCGGACAACAACATAGAGATAAAGAAGAGGCTCTTCTACGCGCCGGCGAGCGACGCGGAAAGATCCGGAATACGGGAAGTCATGCGCAGCTCTGCAGTCGGCGATCTCCTTGAGAACGAGCACGTCAAGAAGGAATTCGAGTACCTCAACACGTTCCTTGCAGGGCTCAGGGCCGGGAAGGCTTCGTACGGCGCGGAGAGCGTTGCCAAGGTCCTCACGGAATCAAGGCCCTCTGCCGTGCTTGTCAACGACTCAGTGATCAACGACTCCGAAGTGCGCAAGGTGCTCGACATGGCAGACCGGATGAACGTGAAGATAGAGATATTCAACTCCGACGACGATGCAGGTATGCAGCTGAAGGGATTCAAGGGCATAGCAGCCGTATAGACTAGGAGACGTTTAGCGCCTGGACATCCTGGCCGCATGGCGTGTACCACACCGAGTCCAGGCTATAGAGCCCTTTCGAAATCACAGTGTTTGAGGAGTAGGCAGTGAGGCCTGTCGTAGCCCATGTGGCGCTTCCGAAGATGCTGCTCCATGCCGTGAGCGTGTTGCTTGTGCGGTAGTACAATGCCATCGCGTTTGCCGTCTCTATCTTCTCCAGGTTCTCGGAGACAGGGACGTAAACTGTAGTATAGGCCATGGAGAGCGTCGGGGCGTTGGAGGAGCCGCATGCAGCTGCAGAATCAAGCGTCGACGTGCTGGGAGGGAACGAGAGCGTGTTGCTGCCCAGATAAACTGTGCCGACGTAGTTGGCCGTGCCGAACGAGTAGAGCACATTTCCGGCCGTGCCATTCACGTCCCAGTCGCCGCTCTCCGCAATTACGAAATTGGCAGGAAGGTACATGGGCTTGAGGGACGAATAGGAGGGCATGGCTATCCCGTTCGCACCGGTTGCAATGTCCACTCCAAACGCTACCGTCTGGTACGATGTGGCCTGGGCCTGGAATGCGCCTGTGTAGATGACAGGCACAGTGCAATTTCCGGAAGGCAGCGCGCCTACTCCGCCGCCGCAATACTTGGAGCCCACGAGATAGGATCCCCTGACGAACACGCCAGGTGAGGTGATGCTGTTGAATACGGACATGCAGACGCTGTCCGCACCTGGATAGACAAAGGTCGGCGTGCAGAGGCCGTTGATGGTCGTGCTGCCCACCGTGATTGAGAAGTTCGAGACGTTCAGAGGAACGCCCTGCGAGTTGCTGAGCACCATGGTGGCGAGCGAATAGTCGTTCGTGATGTTCGAGTAGTAGCTGGAATAGCTGCAAGTGAATCCTCCGAATCCTGAACATTGCGCCGGGACGCTTACCGAAGCAGAGGATGCTAGGACGAAGAGCGCTGCGATTACGACTGCAAGCACTAGGAAAAGAAAGCCGTATGTAGAAAGAAACTCTATGGCTGACTGCACCTTCATAAAGATTTCACACCCATATAACATAACGTGATTATTTAAATGTTCTTCGGCAGGGGCGCGGAGGAGGAGGAAGTGCGCGAGCATGACCTCGTAAACGCGCTGAATGAGAGCTTCAACAGGAAGATGCTGGGATTAGAGTCAAAGGCGTCAAGGATAGCAGGGGCAATATCAAGATCAAGGTCAGACCTCGACGACGCATGCGAGCGGTTCAGGGACCTGCAAAAGGACCCGGACACTGATTTTACCAGGTCATCGAGCGCCGCGTACATCAGGGAACAGAAGAAGGCATATACGGGCATGCTAAAGAGGATAATAGCCTTTCATACGTGCGACGGATCCGGATCTACCACGTACGACGCGTATTACTCGAAGATGCAGGACACGGAGGCGCTCCTTAACGAGATCCTTAAGGCCAACACCACATTCAAGATGGTGCTCGACGCTTATCCCAACGACCTAGGCGCATTCAAGAGGGCTTTTTCCTCACTCGAGAACGGATGGCGCATGCTGCGAATGGAGATCGAGGCAAGGGGCATGGACATAGACGAGTATAGGACCCTGCTCGTGCGCATAAGGGAGCTTGCGGCCCTGGCAGACGAGCAGAACGTGGTAAACGAGTCGATTACTGATCTCTCAAAGGAGGAGCCGGGAAGTGCCAGGACCGAGGAGATTGAGAAGGTAAGGGCAAAGATAGGCACCCTGAAGGCAAAGGGCGAGGAGATAGGCAGAAAGGCCACAGAACTGAACACAGAAATGAGCATAATACTGGGCACGATAGACAAGCCGGCGCGTAAGCACGATTATCTCTCGATGCACAAGCCGAAACTGACGCCTCTGCTCGCAAGCCCGTCCCAGCTGGCGCAGGACGGCAGATACGACGAGTTCTACAGGCAGGTCGGGGAGACGAAGGAAGAGATAGAGAAGGGCGTTATCACAGTTAAGAACGAGGGTGAGGTCAGGAGCGCAATAAACCTGATAATGTCCGGCAGGGTGAGGGCCATAATCGACGGCATAGAGGAAATGCGGGTGAACCGCGAGCCTGTGGAGAACGAGATGCACGACCTGGAGAGAACCCTGGCCGAGCTGGAGGGCGCAATAAGGGGCGCTTCGGAAAGGGAATCGGCGCTCAACAGGATGAGGAAGCGGCTGGAAGAGATATCCAGGGAGCGGGACGACCTGAGGGGCAAGATAAGCCTGCTCTTCTTCAGTTATTACAAGAGGAAGGTCAAGGTCGCCTGAACTGCACCGCGCAGCTGCTATACCATGCAATTAGTATAAAAAAGTAAAAAAAAAGAAAATAAAGGGAAACAGCGTAGAATCAGTTGTTTTTCTCAATCTCCTTTATCCTTTCCGCCACTCCCTTGGCTTCCTTCTCAAGGTTCTCCTTGTATTCCTTGAGTATCTGCAACCTCTCTTCCTTTGTCAGGAAGTTTCTCGCTCCGTTTTCGTATCCGCACATTGTTATCACCTATATGATATCATATACATTATCATATTTAAATATATAGGATAACCTATACTATATACATGCTACGGCCCAGGCCCGAACAAAAGACATGTATATTATAAGAGCGCAATTAGGAGAGGCATACAAGCTTCGTTTTGCACGGTGTTGACCTGAAGAGACTTAATGTAAAGGGCGCAAGGCTTGAGCTTCTCGGCACAAGGCTATTTGTTGACGGAAAGGAACAGAAGCCGGATGGAAGGAGGCTATCGGGGATGCGTGATGTGCTCCTGGACTGGCACGGAAACAGGATGCGCGGCGACACCGAGACATATTATATGTACAGGAAGGCTGGAACCGGAAAGGACAGAAGGTTTGAGGACAGCGGAATAAGATACGACGTTACTGTGATCCCCAAGCTGGATCTCGGGAAGGAACTCAACAAGACCTTGGGCCATTATCACTCGATGGCAGAGAAAGGCCTCTCATATCCGGAAATATACGAGGTGATAGAGGGCGAGGCGCTCTACATACTGCAAAGAGACATGGGCGACGGAAACTACGACGTGATGATTGTAAGCGCAAAGGCGGGAGACAATATCCTTGTGCCTCCTAATTACGGCCACATAACAGTAAACACAGGCAAAGGCATGCTTGTCATGGCAAACCTTGTAAGCGACAGCTTTGTGCCCGACTATCGCTCTATCGTCGCCAGGCGCGGCGGCTCTTTGTATGTGCTAAAAGGCGGCAGCATAGTGCTGAACAGGAAATATAAGAAATTGAACGTGCGCTATGTCAAAGGCACTGAAGCAAGATTCCTCCCTGGGAAGGCCAGCCTGTACGACCAGTTCCTCGACAACCCGAAAAAATTCAGGTTTCTTCAGAAACCGCACCTGCTGTCCGGAAAGTGAGAACACCGCCTATGCAGCGAGTGTCGCCTATCTGGCGCTCGGTAATATTATTAAGCTTCTTATACAAGATAAAATTGAATCTTGCTGTTCTTTCAACCTGGGTGTCTTATGGAAAACGGGATCCTAAAGGACAAGTTCCTCCTGGCTGCCATGATAATAACAGCCATATACGCCGCCTATTGGATGTCCTATTCCCTTAACGCCTACAACACGTTCCATGACTTCGACGACCTTGGCATCTTCGCGCACAACATGTACATAGACCTGAATTACCCTTCCCTGGTGCCGGGCCTGCAGTTCCTCATCTTCGGCAACCACATAGCGCCTGACCAGCTCATTGTGATGCTCTTCTTCTTCCTTGACCAATCGGCAGTGACGCTTCTGGTGATACAGGTACTGGTGCTTTCAGCAACAGTCTTAACGATCTTCATAGTCTCAAGAAGACTCACCGGCAATCAGGCCATCAGCTTCCTCTTCTTCCTTGCTTTTGTGCTGAATCCCGGAGTGGCGGGAATGCCAATATTTGACTACCACACCGAGGCTCTAATAATACTATTTTACGTGCTCTCGTTCTACTTCTACATGAGGCTGAACAAGCTTCTGTTTTTCGTCTCGCTGATACTGCTGCTCTGCACCATAGAGACGGCACCATACCTGGGTATAGCGCTCGGGGCCGGCCTTCTCATCTACACATATTTCTACGGGGAAAAGGACCACACAAGGAGCCTCAGGCTGAAGCTAGCAATATCAGCGATTGTCGTGTCCATAATATTCGTGGTGCTCTTTGACGCTATATCCGCAAGCCTCTCGTCCGCATACGCATCTGGCGCGTACGCATCATTGCCCACATACCTGAAGGTCAGTGCGCCTGTATCGGGCCAGCTCTCGCAGGCTGCAACGAATGCAGGATCGATCTTCTCTGACATGGCTTCGTTCGGATACGGATACATAATATACGGCATTATCGCTGCATTCCTGCTTTTCGGCATGGTCGTGCTCTTTGATCCCCTTATAACGCTGATACTCGCATCGCCGTTCATAGCGGAGACGTTCCTCGTCCAGAACCTCTCCTTCCTGCTGGTCTGGAACCAGTACTACAGCTTCGTCACCGGCTGCGTATTCGCAGGTGCCGTCCTCGGCCTGATTAAGGCGCAGAAGAAGCAGGGAGTATTCGCAGGCTTCCTTGTTAAGACATTCAAGGACTACGAGAAGGCCATCTTTTACATGATTGCGGGATCCCTGCTGGCCGTGACCATTATACTCCTTGCGCTATGGCCCACGTTCGTGCTCTCTAAGAATACGAACAACATCTCGCAGGACTTCTTCTTCCAGGTGAGCCCGCAGCAGCATGCGTACTACGGGCAGCTCTATTCCATACTAGCGCTGGTGCCGCAGAATGCCTCGCTCATGGTTCCTTTCTTCGTTACGCCTCACGTTGCTGACAGGGAATACTTGGAGGACACGGGATACACCATGGAGCAGTGGTACTTCAGGCCCGAATACATAGTCGTCGATGCAAATCTCAACGTGAGCCTCAACGCCTACTCGGGTCTGCAGCAACTGGTGAACTACACGGAAAACAACACGTATACGTTGTACGCCAAGAACGGAAGCGCACTGCTGCTCAAGTACTCCGGCTAGCCCACATGCCGAAGATAACCTGCCACTTGGAAGAAGCTTTTAAGCATCAACGTAAATATAATACTGGGATACTCATGACGCGAAATGCAACAAAACGGGCCAAAGGGTTCTCTGAAGAGGAAATAGCAGCGATGAAAGATCGCATCAAGGAGCTGAATGAAGGCGATGAAGACGGGGAGAAGACTGTGCTAGCCAAGATCGCAGCCTTGCCGGAGCCTGATCGGACCATGGGCAAACGGCTACATGCGCTCATAATGAAGAGCGCGCCTGGCCTTACGCCAAGGCTCTGGTACGGTATGCCTGCATATTCCAAGAACGAAAAGACAATCTGCTTCTTCCAAGACGCGCACAAGTTCAAGGCCCGCTACGCAACGTTGGGTTTCAGCGACAAAGCTCACCTCGACGAAGGGGCCATGTGGCCGGTGTCGTTTGCCGTGAAGGAGCTTACCGCAGCCGAAGAGAAGAGAATCGCAGCCCTGGTAAAAAGAGCCGTCGGATGATCTGCGCTACTCCTCTACAAACCTAAACATCCCGGGGTGATTTTTATACTTCACAAATGCAAGTACTCCGTGGTGTTAGGATGGGATTCAGGACAAGATCTGGCATTGGAGCAAGGCTTAGGGGCGACGGAAATGG
>JASHTL010000030.1 GCA_030040595.1 Microcaldota archaeon | reverse complement strand
GGATGGATAGCGCAGCCTACCCAGTCGTTCTCCGAGTCGATCTCCAAGCAGAGGCAGAATGTGGTGGAGGATCTTGATGCGAAGATATACGGCATAATTGGCAAGCTCAGCGAGCTGGGATTCAACAGCGAGCGGTTTGACCGTGTAAAGGATTTCAAGAAGGAGATAGTCATAGTCCCGGAATCGGCAAAGACGGGTGAGGGCATAGCGGAACTGCTCATGTACGCGACAGGGCTTGCGCAGCGGTTCCTGGAGCAGCGCCTGCAGATAGAGGTAAGCGGGCCTGGCAGGGGAAACATAATAGAGAGGAAGGAGGACAAGGGACTTGGCACCACGATAGACATAATACTCTACAACGGCACGCTCAAGGTAAACGACACCATAGCCTTCGCCACGCAGGCAGGATTCGGCACCACCAAGGTGAAGGCGCTGCTGAAGCCGAAGGAACTGCAGGAGATGCGCGAGAGCAGCAGCAAGTTCTATTACGTAGACTCGGTAAGCGCCGCATCAGGCATAAAAGTGAGCGGAAGCGGACTTGACGAGGCGCTGCCTGGATCCCTGGTCCTCTCAATAGAGATACCAAACTACGAGAAGGAGATAAAGGCGGAGATAAGCGAGATCTTCGCAACAGACAAGACAGGGGTAATACTCAAGGCCGACACCATGGGGAGCATAGAGGCACTATCGAGGCTGCTCAAGGCAGAGAAGATAGACATAAGCAAGAAGGAGATAGGCAGGGTCACGAAGCGCGACATACTTGACGCTTTCTCCATGAAGGCAACTGATCCTTACGGCGCAGTGGTGCTTGCGTTCAACGTGCCTCTGGACGATGAGGCCGAAGCGGAGAGCGAGGCTACCGGGATCAAGGTGATAGGCAGCAACATCATCTACAGGGTCATAGACGATTACAAGGCATGGGCGTTGGCTGAGAGGGAAGCGGAAAAGAACTCGATCGAGAAGGCCCTGATCTTCCCGGGGCAGATAAAGCTGCTTCCGAACCATACGTTCAGGGTCTCGCATCCGGCAGTATTCGGAGTGGAGGTCGCGAAGGGCAGGATACGGCAGGGGTACCAGCTCATGAACGAGCGCGGCGAGATAGTTGGAAAGGTGAAGGAGATCCAGGACAACGGCATAAGCATGCAGGAGGCGAAGAAGGGAAGCAGCGTGGCCATATCGATGGACGACGTGACCTACGGCAGGCAGATAAGGGAGAACGAGGTGCTTTACACGTTCATGAACGATGAGAATGAGCGGGCATTGCGATACAAGTTCCAGGAGATGCTGGATGACGAGGCCAGAGATCTCCTGGATGTGATCTCGCAGGTAAAGGAGAGAGGAAGGGTGCAGGGAGGAGTTTAAAATAGTGTTAGATACCTTGGCGAGTCTAAAGGGCACAAGAAGGTTTAGTCCTGGGAGGTTATGGTTTGTAACGTCTTTAAGTCTCCATGTATTTGACATTATGAGAAGCTACTGCGCTCTGACATGGAAAGCCTTTAATACTGATTCTTACATATTATAAACATGGCGATTTCGAAGGCTGAAATGAAGACAATTCAGAAGGAGCTCGACTTAATGGAAATAAAGTTAATGAAGCTTAAGGCAAAACTTGTTCCTGAGGAGAAGATAACGGAAGATGAGCTTAAGGAGCTTAAAGCGGCTGAAAAGAGA
The DNA here is from genome assembly GCA_030040595.1 of Microcaldota archaeon. Taxonomy (GTDB): domain Archaea; phylum Micrarchaeota; class Micrarchaeia; order Micrarchaeales; family CABMGC01; genus JAKAVK01. The sequence continues at coordinate 3,294 of JASHTL010000030.1, read as the reverse complement.
ATTGCGAAGGGGCAGTGGATAAGTCTAGATGAGCTTACAAAAGAATTCGGTTGATACCTTGTTCTTTGTTAAGACTGACAGGAAGGCAGAGAAAGTATACTGGAAGTTGCCAGAATTCTACAGAAGACGCATTTTTGAACTAGGGCAGGTGCTAAAGTCAAGCCTGTTCCCGCGCAGGAATATGATGTGATAAAACTTGGAGGCACAACAGACTCATACCGTATAAGAATTGGGGATATTCGAGTTTTATATGCAGTCAGGTGGGAAGTCCAGGAAATAGAAATTTGGAAGATTGAGTGGCGAGGAAGGGCATATAAATAACCAATAGCAGCTGGACTTTGATCTTGGAGGAGTGCTTCAATTCGGACTGAGAGCCTTACTGATCCTTTAGATATTCAATGACCGAGCAGGCTATGTGAAATTGAACGTATCAGAGAACGCAGTGGTGCTGTTGGACCAGCGGAACGTGAAGTAGACAGTGGCTGGACCAGCCTGCGATATTGCGGCTATGGAACCCACAGGCGCACGGAGCGTCACAGTGGCATTCGGCTGGAGCGTGAGAAGGGCTATGGCCATGCATTCGTATTCAGGCTTGAATGTTATTGCACTGGATGGAGTGACATTCAATGAGATAGGACTCACGCAGCCTCCCTCATAGGTTATTGGCCCGGAGCCTGTATTCTCAAGGGTAACCGCAAACGTGACACCGCTGCCTACAGTGGTGTTGCTTGCATTAATAGCGATAACCTTTATGGGATACTGCGGCCAGGCGCTGCTTGAGTTTGTTGTATTGTATGATGAATTGGTTGCAGGTATGGTTGTGGAGTTGGATGGGCAGTATACATGGCCAGCGCACGGCGCAGTTGCATTGGCTGTTGAGACCCATGTGCATCCAACAGGTATCATGGGCAGGCTGCATATCGTGCCAGGCACTGACGTGTTAGCGGCAGTGGATGTTGGCGTTGAAGATGTACTCAGCGTGTTTGATGAGTTGCCGCTTCCTATGAATATGCTGATCAGTCTCGCGAAGAAGCTTGTTATATCGCCCCATATGCCAAGGAGAAGATTGCTGCCTGCGGCTGTAGTGCTTCTGCTTGCAGGATACGCAGCAGCTCCCTGCACCAACACCGCTGCCGCGATCACTGATAATAGCAGATAGGTCTTGATCATGCAGTCACTGGGATAATTAGCTTTTATGCTATTTAAATGACCGGGTCTCGCTGCGCTTTTCCGGTCAGGCCTTGCACTGGGTTGACACTGTCATCCACACGCATCCGCTGTTCGACACGCAGATGTTCTGTCCCTGGTCTATGTTCTGGTTTGTTTTGTTCTCCGCGCCATTGGTGCACGCTATGCCGTCAGTGCTCTGCTTCGTGGCGATGTTTCCAAAGAGCTGGTCTCCGAACGATCCGACCATGTATATCCCTATCTTCCCTCCGGTAATGGTATTGTTCTTCACCTCGCTCTGCGAGTCTCCCGCAAGATATATGCCTATGTTGTCATCCGTGAGGTTGTTCCCGAGCAGGGAGGTGGCAGAGGCATCCTGGTCGAAGATTCCGTACGAGGAATTCAGTATCGTGTTGTTACGGACTTTCTGGTAGTACGAGCCTGAGAGCGTCACTGAGGCGTTCGCGTTTCCTATCGTATTGTTCAGGATCACCGTAGACTGCGCCGTGGTTATTATAGGGTCGGTGAATCCCTTTAGCACGCAGTTCTCTATCTCCACGCCGCTCGCGTTCACCACGTCGACGAATGTGCCGCCATCAGTGGCGAAGACCGTATGGCCGTTGCAGTCTATCACCGTAGCCGCAGCGGTGGTGTTGTCGTTCGCATACACGGTGAAGCACGACGAGCCGTAGGTATAGAGCATGTCAGAACTCAGTGTTACCTGTGTCGCGGTGTTGAGCCCCGCGCACGATTGGGTATAGGAATTTGGAATCGCTACCATCCAGGTGCAGCCGGTCTTTGAGACTCCGTAGTTTATTCCTCCGTTGTCAGCATACAGTCCCGACGAGTCAGGCGAGCAGTAGAAGTCAGAAACGTGGTTAGCGGAGCCGGTGTCGTTGTTTATCTCATTGTCCTTTGACGTGCTTATGCCGAAGCCGTATTCCGCGTTCAGCTCTGCAACGTCATACAGTATCACGTCATGGGTATCTCCGGAGAAGGTGAACCCGTTCTGGCTCATGTGCGAGGCCTGGTCGTTGGTTATGGAAGAGTTCATGACATTGTCGAAGACTAGGCCTGATGTCTGGGACTCCGTTGCGTTGACATTCGTCACAGTATCGAAGTAGCTGTTCGTTATGGTGAGCGGCGCATCAGTGTTATTTATGTAGTCGTCGTTAAGGGTTATGCTGTTGGCGTTGCTGAACGTTATTCCCGACCCGAAGTTCGTTATGTCGCAATCATCCAGGCTGACATCCTGCTTCCCGGAATCGACGAATGCAGTGCCTGCAGGAGTGCCGATGATGTCATAGCCGTCGCAGTTGATGCTGACTGCTGGCGCTTCCACGGTAAGGCATGTGCCTGAGCCGACAGTTACTATGTTTGAATTGAGAGTGTAGTTGCCTGGCGCGCTTATAGTTGAGCATGAGCTGATGTGCTGCCTCTTCGAAGTGGGAGGTATATAGGTACCGCATGACGTGGCCCAGACGCAGCTGGTGGTCCCGCACGATACTCCCTGGAGCGTCTGCGTGAGCGAGGAGTACGCGGAAAGTGAGCATGCGAGGTCTATCCCGGAATTGTCATTGAGCGCATCATTGTCGTAGATATCGGAGCCGTTGCCCGAAACGTAGATCCCGTCAGTGTTATTCTGCATGTCCAGGCTGGAGAGCGTAACACCGCTTGTAGCGTTCATGAACAGGCCGTACTCGTTGCCATGGCCTGTGCTGTTGGAGACCACTGCAGTAGTCACGTTGCTCAGGTATATGCCAGTGCCGCCATTAGTTGCAGATATACCATTCAGGTATACCTGGAATGCGTGGTCAACTCCTACCCCGTAGGTATCACCAGAGAAGCTGCAGTTGTCTATCGTGATGTTGTACAGGCCGTAGGCCGTGTTCGCGTATATCCCGTAGCCGGCGTTGGATATGTAGTTGCCGCCGCAGGAAAGGTGAACGTTTGCCGATGTTATGCTTATGCATATGGCCTGGTTTGCAGGCAGCGCAGAGGTGTTCACGTACTGGTCCATGTTTATGCTGCTGTCAAGGGAATAGGAACCTGACGAGGAGATGGTGCCGCATGTGGATATCGAAGGCGTGAGGGTCCTCGCACTCAGGTTGAACTGCTCATTGGTTA
>JASHTL010000029.1 GCA_030040595.1 Microcaldota archaeon | reverse complement strand
ATAATGCAAGCGAAGGATATAATAATGAATGAAAAGCACACAACATTCAGACGATTCAATGATAAACTCATACTGTCATTCGCAAAGAAAAGAGATCTGCCGCTGTTGACTTTCGACGAGGATCTAAAGAGGGAGTGTGAAGTTTATGGGGTCAAGCTACCACAGCTACAATAACCCGAATAAAGGCAAATTATTACATCATAAAGAGATCCTACAACTATTGTAACTGATGAGACTGTAGAATCAAATAGTCTTTTATAAAAAGATACAAACATACTCCTAAAAGGAACTACAGAACAAAATACAAGAACAAGACCAGTAATACGGCAAAGATTGCAGGCAGGGCAAAGGCTATAATCAAGACTTTGTTGTAATCTTTTTTCTGCATTTTTCTGTGTACCAACATTTCGTATAATATTAAAACCAAAAACGGAGAAATTAATCCCATAAGCAGACTAAAAATGTAAAAGTATATTGGCGGCTCACTACCCCTATCTGCCCATATGGAATCCCACAGGCTCATCTTGCCCTGATCCGAATTGACAGCCGCATCACCTTGGGTTGCATTAGTCTGCTGATCAGGCACTATTTTATTATCAGTGACATCGCCCGGCATAGTTGAAGCTTAGAGAATTGTAAATATAAACGCTCCGATTTCGCACTAATTGCACAAGCATCCAAAAACAGTCATAAAGATATCAGGGCTATGCCTACTATTATAAGCAGCACGCCTACAGCCTGGTTTCTCTCTATCTTATTCTTGAGCAGCAGCACTCCCAGCAGCACTGTTATCAAAGGCGAAGACCCTGTTATTGGAGCTGTCAATGTTACATATCCGGAGTTCGTACTAATGGTGTAGCATAACACCGCAATACTAAGCACCGCACCGAACAGAAATAGTTTTCCGCTCACATTCTTCGGGAAGGATATGTCCACCCGCGTGACTAGCAGATAGGAGAGCACGCCTATACCTACTAATACCTGCGCTATGAGCGTTGGCCAGAAATATCCTAGGGTTTTAGATACAAAACCCAATACGGTGTAGAACACTCCCCAGCTACACATTGTTACAAGTGCATATCTCGCACCAAGTGAAATTCTGCTGAAATTTAGCCTCAATACGTCCTTAAACCTGAATGAGACGAAGATGGTTCCAATTATTGCAATCAGTACCCCGTATAACTGTAAAGCAGAGACGGACTCGCCCAATAACGTAAGACCGGCTATTACTGCTATTAATGGCCAAAGGTTTGCTATCGGCACGACTACCGCAATGCTGCCCTTGTTCAGTCCCTTGTAAAAAGACAGTATGCCAACAACACCAATTGCCGACCCGAACGCTAAAAGCAAAAGGTCGTAGATCGTTATGTGCGGAGGGGAAACAAATAGCACCCCTATACTTAGGAATAATATGCTCAACGTGGTAGTCCATAATGGCACTTTCCTCGGATCTGCCTGCCTGGCCAGCAAGAATGCTATTACGTCTACTACTCCATATCCCAGCATTGATAATACTGCAAATAAAAGACTGACACCTAGCAAGGAATACATCGTCTCCGGCAATAGTTCGTCATGACAAGTTATAATGCTTTTGACCAATAAGCCGGTTATTAACTTTCGAACTGGCGTATGCCGTTGCGGCTCCGTGGCAAATGCGCTTAAATAGCGTTAATTAACGTTGCTAGAGATATTACTACATGAACCAGAAGGTTTACAGAAGGACACTCTCGGTCATATTCCTTATAATATTTGTCGACCTTGTAGGGTTCGGCATACTTATACCGATAATACCCCTGCTTCTTGCTGACCCAAGCTCGGCCTTTTACCTCCTGCCTACCAGCATGTCTGTGGGAACCGGGTACATTCTTCTTGGGCTTCTCACTGCCGTATATCCGCTCATGCAGTTCATCTCAGCCCCCATCCTAGGCCAGCTCTCGGACAGATACGGAAGGAAAAAGCTGCTACTGATATCGGTATTCGGAACTTTTATCTCATACATAATATTCGCAATAGGCATACTGCTTGCAAACCTCCCGCTCCTCTTCTTTGCAAGGGCCATAGACGGCATAACCGGGGGCAACATATCAATAGCCCAGGCCGTCATGTCAGACATAACGAAACCGCAGGATAGGGCCAAGAACTTCGGCCTTATTGGCGCAGCGTTCGGGCTAGGTTTTATACTTGGTCCGTTCCTAGGCGGAAAGCTCTCCGATCCAACCATAGTGAGCTGGTTCAATGCGTCCACCCCGTTCTTCTTTGCAGCAGTACTTAGCTTCATAGAGATGATGCTGATATTGTTCGTTTTGGCAGAGACCCTGAAGAAAAAAGACACTAGCATAAGGTTGAACCCGCTGCAGTCCCTGAGCAACATAGCAGCTGCATATAAGCACAAATCAATACGCGTGATACTGGCAGTGGCATTCCTTGACAACCTGGGATTCACTTTCTTCACAACGTTCATAGCTGTCCTTTACATAGTCAGGTTCGGCTTCACCCAGGGCGATATAGGCAACATGTTTGCCTACGTAGGAATCTGCTTCGCCCTGTCACAGTTTGTAATACTCAGGAGGCTTCCAAAGAACAAGGAATACCAGATACTGTTTATAGGCATGCTGGGCACCGCGATAATGCTGTTTGCATACGCATTCGTAAACGCATGGCAGGAGCTGTTGCTTGTGATACCTGTCTTCTCCGTATTCAACGGATTTGTTCAGGCATACCTTCCTGCCATAGTAAGCAGGTCAGCCGGAAAGTCGATACAGGGGGAGATACTCGGCATAAACGCGAGCGTATACTCGCTTGGACAGGTCATACCGCCCGCATTAGCCGGATATATAGCGGCGGTATTTGCCGTTCAGGTACCTATATTAATTGCTGCCGTGGTTACACTTATCACTGCAGCTGTCGTATGGGCATTCAGGAAACGTATAACGTCCCCGCTGCACAGCACCACCGACACATTCAGGCATGATTGAGCATGACGATCATAATCTACCAGGTAATACTTGCAACAATAGTGATAGGTTTCATAGAAGGAAGCGAGATAGCCCTATTCACCGTTGCAGCCGCAAGCAAGTACAAATGGCGCAAGGCATGGATGATAACTCTGGCTGGGCTTGCCACTCTGATACCGCTGATCGCAATAATCTATTTCATATTCGACGTGCTGCCTTTGGAAATAACGCTCCTGATTGCAGCAGCCATAATCTTCATACTCGGAGCTCACTTCTTCCAGGAAGGATACGAGAAGATGGCGGAGAGACACAAGAAGCGCAGCAAGAAGGAAGAGAGGGAAGAGATCAAGGAGGAAATAGGAGTTGGCATGATCGGCGTATACTCGGCCATACTCCTAGAGGAGGTTGAGGCTGGCAGCATAAGCATGTCCATAGGCGCCGCAGCAGGCAACGCATACGTCTCTGCAATCATAGGTATGGTCATCGGCCTTGTCCTTCCGCTGATCGCCATAAAAGGGATAGAGCCATTCATAGAGAAACTCCCAGAGTGGGCAATCCAGTTGACGATAGGATCTGTGATGATGGTTGTGGCAGTGGCAATAGCACTGTTCCACTTCTAGGCATATTCATGCATAGCGCAATATGCATCCGATATTGTAGCAAATGTATTAAAATGGCGGCCGAGAGCTAGATGTGAATAGCGTATTCTGTGATTCAGATGACTGAAGTTATGGTCTCAGTAAGGAGAAAGCCACCAATGCCTGCCGAAGACCCCGGTAACGTCCTTGCCAGGATTGTCAGAACCGATGAGAGGGAGGACATCACTGCAGCCATTAATATGGCAAGGAGAAAAGCGAAACCCTTCAGAGACGTAGACGTAACCTGGGAGCAGGTAGAACTTGCTCATGCCCGAGGCATGACCGGAGGCCAGATGGCCAGAGACTTCGGCGTAAATGCGGCTTCGGTCTCCAGAGCGATTGCTGCCCTCGAACTTAAGCCGAATGGCACATTCGATAAGCGTCGCGTTCAGGAGACTACCTACAGGAGAGCCAATAGAGAAGGTCTCACGCTTTATGAGGCTGCGGCCAAACTGAAAGTCACGCCAAGAGCAGTCAGCATTGCGTGGTCCGGACTAGAGCTTCCATCACACAAAACCCTAACAGACAACGAGTCAAGGACGTTCATCGAGCGTTGTCTCGATAACGGCGAGAGCGTGCATGATATTGCTGGGAAGACGGGTCTGCGTGAGAACGGGATCCGCAAAAGGGTAATGGCTATATATGAAAGAAGACTGAAAGGACTCAACCTTAGGGTCATACCTGGTCCCAATTACGATATACGTAAGTGTGCAGCAATACTTGCATGTGTCCCCCACCTAATTAAGAAGGAAGGCCTAGAGTCGATGGAAGGCAAGATCAGGTACTACATGATGAACTTTGGCCTTAGCGTAAATATGATGGAAAGGAACCCTGATCTACTCGAATATCCCCTAAGCAGAATAAGGCCAAGGTTGGAGTACTTCAGCAACCTGAAGGAAGAGTATATGGATAGGACCATCGAAGCGTCTGGGGTCTTCAGCGAGACGTTCAGCCTGTTCAAGAATGTCCATGCGCGCAAGATCCGCCAGATGCTAGCCTGCACCGACGAGGGATTCATCGAGGCCCTTAAGCGCACTAATTATACGCGATCTGCAGGAATGGAAGAGTACCGGGCTTTCAAGAGGAGACTATCCTGGCAACTTAGCAATGAGGGAAGGACGTCACACGTGGCGCGTCAGAGTTCAGACATGCGTTCGTAGCCGCTCAGCACGTATTCACCATCCTTGTCACTGCTGAATGAAGACTTGATCCTTGAAAAGATCTCCTCCTTATCGTACTTCTTTGAGCAGACGAGTATAGTATTGGATGTGAGGAAGCCCACGCTCACCTTGTACACCTTGAACAGGTTCTTCAGCGTTTCCACATACCTATCGAATTTTTCATAACCGTTTGAGGACTTTATGTAGTTCAATGCGAATATGCCGTCATCGGAGAGCGCGCTGTTTACGTCAGAGACGAATTCCTCTGAGATAAACTGCTCCGGTATCAGGTCGTTTATGTATGCGTCAAGTATGATTATGTCATATCCCTGCGCTTTTTTCACGTATTCTGCGCCATCGCCTACGGTCACCTTAAGCGGCACGTCCTCCTTCAGGAAGCCCTGCATGATCCCTACCATCTCCCTGTTGACCTCTATAGCCTCCATGGAAACGGCGCTTCCCTTCAGCTTATACATCTGGTATGCTATTGTGCCGCCGCCAAGGCCTATCATGAGCACCTTCGGCCTGGGCCAGACGAAGCCTAGGGGCGCGAAGAAGTCCCAGTACTCGTGCGTGTACAATGTCTCGGCATTCAGTCTGGAGTAGACCACTCCGTTGAACTTCACAACGCGTTCATACCCCCAATCGAAGACCTCAACCCTGTCCTTGCCTATATGCACGCTTACTGTCCTGTTTCCTCCAAGAAAACGTTCAAGTAGATTCATGATACGCACCAGACAGGCAAATATCTCATGCAAGATTATTATTACAATGCGCAATTGAGGGAAACCTTTTATAATATCGAAACCGAAAGCATAATTAGAAGACCAGATACGGTGCAAATCATGACAATAAGATCACAGAACCCTATGACTGAGGAAATGAACAAGGAATTCGAGCCGATCACGCCACAGCAAGCATTGGAAGTATGCAAGGCTGCAAAAATGGCATTTCCTGCATGGAGAGATTCAGGAATAGACAACAGGGCTGCGCTGCTAAGGAAGCTGGCTGCAGTCTTCGAGACCAGGAAGGAGGAATACGCAAGGCTGATGGCCCTAGAAATGGGCAGAACGTACGGCCAGGCGATATCAGAGATAGAGACATGCTCAAAAATATGCAATTACTTTGCCGATAACGGGAAGGTGCGCCTGCAGGACGAGGCCGTCAGGACAGAGTACCAGAAGAGCTACATAGCCTTCGAGCCGCTAGGCGTCGTGCTTGCTATAATGCCATGGAACTACCCGTTCACGCAGGTGATACGGTGCGCAGCTCCTGCAATGACCGTAGGCAACGTTGTCGTGCTGAAGCACAGCAATACTGTGCCAATGTGCGCCACGGCAATCGAAGCCGCATTCAAGGAAGCAGGGTTCCCCGAGAACACGTTCAGGACTCTGATAACCACTCACAACGCGCTGCCGAAGCTGATACGGAGCAAGTACGTTGACGCTATATCTGTCACTGGAGGCACCGATGCAGGAAAATCTATGGCGAAGCTTGCCGCTTCGAACGTTAAAAAGATAGTGCTTGAGCTGGGAGGCTCAAACGCATTCATAGTGCTTGCCGATGCCGACGTGGAGAAGGCAGCTAAGAAGGCTGTGGAAACGAGGATTGCCTCAACAGGGCAGAGCTGCTCCGCGTCGAAACGTTTCATAGTCGTGCCAGTGGTAGCTGACGAGTTCACCAAGCAGGTGGTGGAGAACACGCGCAACTTGGTTGTTGGTGACCCGCTTGACCCGAAGACCCAGATAGGCCCCCTCGCCAACAAGGAACAGCTGCTCAAGATTGAGGAGCAGGTAAGGGACGCAACCTCCAAAGGGGCCAAGGTGGAGTGCGGAGGCAGTAGGCTCGGCGATAAGGGCTTCGTGTTCCAGCCTACAGTGCTGACCAATGTAAAGAAGAACATGAAAGTAATGAAGGAGGAGGTCTTCGGCCCTGTCATTCCAATAATAAAGGTCAAGAGCGAAGAAGCTGCGATAAAACTTGCCAATGATACCGAATACGGCCTTGGCGCAAGCATCTGGACCGGCGATATATCGAAAGGTGAGCGAATCGCGCGCCGGATGGAGGCAGGCATGGCATGCGTAAACAGGGGAGCAAACTCGGATTTCAGACTGCCGTTCGGCGGTGTAAAGAAGAGTGGCATCGGCAGGGAATTCTCTCACTACAGCCTGCTTGAATTTGCTAATATAAAGACTATAATAATATCATAATCGCTTTCTAAGCGGCGGCCTCACCTTGGCAACCCTGTTTATCTTATTGTAAAGGCCTTTTGAGAGCTTCTCGTGCGCCGATCCCTCCCTACCATTCCTGGATACGGTGAGAGCGAAAGCGGTCTTTCCCTTGTGGAAGAGCTTCTCATCATTGATGAGTACCCTTACACCATTCGGAAGTCCTGTCACTATCTGATCAAACCGAAGGTGCGCCTTCTTCAGACTTGCTACAATGGTCTTGCGCTCCAGCTCGCTCCTGCCTGTTGTGAATATTATGGTGTCGCTCTTCGGTATGGACCTAAGGAACCCCTTTGCATGCGGCAAAGGATCCTCGATCTGACCAGGACGCTCAAGGTACTTGTTGTGCTCAAAGACCGTACCATCGAGGTCTATGAACCACGTTCTGCCATTCTCTTTATGCATGTTAACCATGTACTAGCCAATATAACTATATGAAGAACGCCGTATAAGAAACTAGCGCACCCAGCGTGCTCCCTAGCACGGGCACCTGTTTGCTGACCTTAGAAAGGACCATAATGTCATCCTTTGATACTGTCCTAGTCTTTGCAAGCAAGAACGGGTAGACAATCAATGCCTCTACGACCCCTATGATAAGGACATAGAGGGGCCTTATTGTAAGAAGCAGAAGCGGAAGGAAGGCTATCGCCAGAATAAAGTTCGACATAACTACGCGCAATATCGGCCCCGGCTGGAAACGCACTCCTGACACATGCAGTTCATGAATGTAAAGATATGCCGAGATTATGCTGCCTATGTAGAGATAACCTACGATTATGCCTATCACTCGAAATTCCAGGCCTAACAACACCATGGCCGCGAATTGCACTATGGTGACATACACCGAATACTTCATCACCTTCCTGACTTTTCCAAAGCTTATCAGTACATAACTTGCGTATCCACCTACAAGGCTTATAAGCAGACCGATGCTGATTATAGGCATATAAAGCACGGCGCTGCTGTATGAGGCGGTAAAGACCGTGACTATTATGTTCTTGGAGAGCACCGAAGCAAAGACCACCATCGGCGCGGCAAAAAGCAGGCCGTAAAAGAGAGATGCTCTATACAAATTGCCGATCTTTGAGATAGTCTGTTTACTGTATATTGCGGTTGCGAAGAGAGGCACAAGGACCACGCTAATGGCGCCTGTTGCGGTGTCTATAACTGTGCCAACTTTCAATGCAACCCCGTATTGCCCTATCAATCCCGCAGGAATCAACAATAACCCCATGAGTATGACTGCAAAGTTGTTTGAAAGCCCTACTACGATGCCAGATATGGTAAGCGGCACGGAGAACGAGAGAATTTCATGAAGCCTTTGTCGTATACCGCGCAGTGAAAAGTGTATCGGCACATGCCTGTTCAAGTAGTATAGAGAAACAACAGTTGCAACAGCAAAGCCCGTAAGGTATCCGATTATTGCACCTGTAACGCCAAACCCGAGCAAGACAAGCGTGATGCTTGTTATGGCCTGCAATACAAGGTACAGCATCGTAGAGACCGCAACTTCGGTTCCAGTGCCTACCCCAACCAACGCGGTGCTATATACGCCGTATGCGATTGTCCAGAATATGCTTGTTACTGCAAGCAGTATATAGAACGAATAGGATGGCGAACTGAATAACACCAACGAAATTGATGTGCTCAAAAGAGCCCCAACAATTGTAAGAATTAGGGAAACAATAATGAAAAATAATAGCGAATCCCCTATAAATGTACCTGCCGCAGACATGTTCTTCTCAGAACTAAGCTGGGGTAACTTCTTGTTGAAATATACGCCGGCATTTATACTGCCAAATGCGCTTATGAAACTAGCCACGGCCAGCGCAACTACATATATGCCGTATTGGGTGGGCCCAAGGATACGCGCAACAATTATAAGCATCAGGGCTCCTGCTAGAATTGAAATGACCTTTCCCAAAAATACGAATGTTGCAAGGCCTGCGTGTTTTACTCCTATATCTAGAGTCTTAGTGCTTTTAGGCTGTCTCGGCATACGGTTACCTATTGACAAGTGGCATTGATATTCACAATATAAAACTATTGCGGTTATCTGTATTTAATCTGCTCAAAACCACAATACAGAACGGTTTTCAGAGAAATTCTAATCACAGATTTAGATATCTACAGCTGTGTAGAGGATGTTCATTACCTCTTCGCGCCTGAGGCACTGTTCTCAGATTCCCATTTACCGCGTTCTAATTTCAGAGAAGGATGGAAGACAAACAAATGCCAAATGACCTCCTGGAAAGACTCAGAGTGTGCAGTTACATGGTCTGAGTTGACTGTTGGTATGATCACACATGCATCTGCAACCTTTGCGGTATAGCCATCGCTGCGACCAACAATTCCGATTATATTTGCCTTGATGCCTTGTGCATACTTTAAGGCATGCACAAGATTCACGCTAATCTGCCTCTCTTCATGCCCCCCTCCTACCGAGAGCACAAGTATTGTATCCTTTGCACTGAGATGACTTGTCTTCAACCACGGTTCGAATATCGTATGAAAGCCGTCATCGTTGGTTCTTGCAGTTAGTTCCGAAACATTGTCTGTTGGCGCATACGCTTCAATCCCCGCTATTTTTCTGAAGTCATTGACTGCATGCGATGCGTTTGCAGCACTGCCTCCAACTCCAAGGACAAAAAGCCTGCCCCCACGCTCTCTTGTTTTATCCAGTAAGACCACACACATTTCCACCATTTCTATGTCTATTTTTCCGGCAACCTCTCCGACTTCCTTGAGATACTGATCTGAGAAAGTCTTATTTCCTTTCTTATCCATAATATCACGCCTAATTGAATAGTATTATCGAGCTTCCATTAAACTCAAAGTTGAACTTGAGTTCCGGGAGCTCCAACTCCTCCTTGATCTTCTCCTGCCTCTGCTCATTGGCAAAGACAAGTAGAAATCCGCTGCTTCCGCTTCCTATGCTCCTCACGTCTCCTCCTAATGCAACAACTTTCTTGCACATGTTTTCTATTTCAGAATTTCCTTTTCTCTGGTTTGCTCCTGACTTCAGCCATGAACCATCGCCTACCATGTGCCCAGTCTTCTTCCAGTTTCCTGATGTCAACTCTTCATAGTACTTATAAGCCATATTTCTTCCCGCCGCGGCAGTTTCAAAATTGAATGTCTTTGTTGAAGACTCAAGGATTGCATTAGACTTCTTTTGAATTCCTGTATAGAGGAGCATTAGATTGCTCTGCATAGCGCTGAGGTCGTCAGGGTTCATTATGATTGGGGTAACCTTGACTCTCTCCTGGGACATATACTCGTACAGATTCAGACCGCCAAAAGCGACAGCGTAGGAATCCTGCAGCCCTGCTGACTCCTTCAGGACGTCTTTTTCTATGTAAACGGCTTCCTTTGCAAGCTGCTCTTTTGAGACCATCTGACCTTTCCATGCGTGGAGCGCATGAAGCAGCCCTACCAGATATGCGCTGCTGGATCCAAGGCCAGTGCCCTTTGTAGGTATGTCGCTCAGGCTGACAATCTCTATCCCTGGCTTTATGTCAAGCAGCCTAAGGGCCTCCCTTGCTGTGCCGTGTTCTATGTCGTCTACTTTCTTGGCATCTTCCTCTTTCGAATACCTCATCTTATAGGTCTCATCAAATGATTTGTGCACAAAAATGTACATGTACTTGTCAATAGTCGCATTTACAGTGGCGCCAGCACTACGCGTGTAAAAGCTCGGCACGTCGGAACCTGTGCCTGTAAAGGTTATTCTTAGCGGCGTCCTCGTTATTACGTTTCGCATACGATTCCTTCCTGTATTATATATTGTAGACTACCTTACTCCCTTCAAAGTCGAATCTTACCCTATATTCCGGAAGTCCGAGCTTCTCCATTGCATGCCTTATCTGCATATGTTTTCCGTCCGCATAAACCATAAGGAATCCCCCTCCGCCTGCACCCAAAAGTTTCTCCCCTAGCGCTCCATTCTCCCTCGCAACGGCAACGTACCTGTCTATAGTGTCGTTGGTCATGTTGCTTGTGACCCCACGCTTCACCATCCAATGCTCATGGAGCAATTCTCCGTATTTGTGCAGGTCTCCGTCTTCAAGTGCGTCTTTGCTCTTAATCCCGATCTCCTTTATCTTATGCATCTGTTCCACCGAGGACCCTGACTTTATGTTGCTCTGCTGCTTTCCCAGTACATCCCTCGAGTCCCTTGTAAGGCCTGTGTAAAAGAGCATGATGTTGCTCTCCAGCTCCGCAAGAGTGCTGGACGAGATACTGATATCCTCATATGTTACCTTTCCCGATTTGTCTATGGTATAAGCCTTTATCCCGCCAAGACTCGCAACATACTCGTCCTGCTTCCCAGAAGGCTCCTTGAGCCTGTTCATTGCTATGTCGCATGCCTCTTCTGCAAGTTCCACAGGAGACCTATACTCGCGCTTCACTGTATAAAGTCCCTTAAGGAGCCCAACGGCAAAACTCCCGCTTGACCCAAGGCCTGTGGATGATGGGATGTCTGCAAAAGACAGGATCTCCAGGCCGTGATCCACATGCGTCTTCTTCAATGCCTCTCTGAGCATAGGATGTTCTATCTCATCTGTGTTGTTAACCATCTCTGTCTTGGAATAGGAAAGCCTCATGCCCCTGCTGAAGTTACGATGAATGACTATGCTCATGTACTTGTTTATCGCGCCGCTTATGAAGAACCCGCCAAATTTCTGGTAATAAGATGGAAGGTCAGTCCCGCCGCCTCCCAAAGGCATCCTGAACGGCGTCCTGGAAATTATCGTTTCAAAAGAGTCTATAGGGTCCATGATATCATCGTTATATGTTGTATCCTACTGATTTAGCATCATTGTGGAACATCTTTACCGTGTCCAGAGAGAGCTCGTCAAGATCCTTATCAAGATTGGCAAGCTTCTTTAATATTTCACTTGTGATGGTTATTATGTGGCAGCCACAGTTTTCAGCATGCACTATATTTAGCAACTCTCTGGAACTCGCCCAAAGCAGTTCTGCGTTCTTGTTGGGCTCTAGGATCCTCTTCGACTGTTTCATTATGTCCAGTGGGTCCCTGCCTGTATCAGCAATTCTCCCTGCAAATACCGAAACTATGCTGGGGGTCGAATGCGATAGCGCATGTGCGACAGTCTCGACCTGCTTAAGTGTCAGTATGGCAGTTATGTTCTGTTTTATACCATCCTCCGACAATTTCTTTATCAGCGGCGCTGTGCTCTCACCCTTCGTGTTGGTCACAGGTATCTTAACATAAATGTTGTTACCCCATCCTGCTATCTTTCGTGCCTCCCTTTCCATGTCGTGTATACTGTCCGAGAAAACCTCGAATGACACTGGCAGATCAGGAATCACTTCAAGCACTGACCTTGCAAAAGCCTCGTAATTGGTAACGCCGGCGTTTCTCATCAATGTGGGATTTGTTGTGAAACCCTTCACTACCCCTGACTTATAGAGTTCCTCCATGGTCTTGATATCTGCGCCATCGCCGAAAAGCTTTATTTTGAATCTTCCTGGATTCACCATGCTCTGCCCCCTACCTTTAACTATTAAAGGTTTGGTATATAAACATATTGGTCACTTTACATAAAGTGATAGAAAGCTTTATATATTCAATAAAACAGAGAGCACATTATTGTTTTTAAGTCGCGTACTGTAAAACAAAATAGTGAAAATTAGATGGAGAAAGGAAGAACTGTTTCTGTAATAGGGCTTTGGCACTTGGGTACTGTTACTGCGGCCTGCCTATCGTCATTCGGCCATATAGTTACCGGAATAGATCCTGACAAAAAGAACATATCGAATCTCAAAAAGGGAATTCCGTCAATATATGAGCCTGGCCTGGCCGAGCTTGTAGGTGAACTGGAGAAGAAGGGCACGCTCTCATTTACAACAGACCTCAAAACAGGCCTGATCAACTCAGAATATGTTATAATAGCACTAGACACCCCACTGAATGACGATGGATCGCCAAACCTCGAACCTCTTTTACAAAGAATAAGAGAAACAATCCCGTATCTCAAAAACGACTGCTTGTTAGTCGTAAGCAGCCAAGTGCCTGTCGGCACATGCGATCGTATACGGTCAATGATCAAAAAGGAGAGGCCGTCATTAACGTTCGGAATATGCTGCATACCCGAAAACCTTCAACTTGGCAATGCAATAGCACGGTTCAAGTCTCCAGATATACTTATCATCGGTGCAGACAGCGAGAAGGAGAGGGCAGAAGCAGAACGACTCTACTGGTTTGTTGAGTCCAACAAAGTAAATGTGAACCTCAAGACCGCAGAGATGATCAAGCACGCAATCAACGCATTCTTAGCAATGGAGACTAGCTATGGAAACGAGCTGGGAAACCTCTGCGATGCGCTTGGGGTTGATGAAATCGAAGTTGTTAAAGCACTACGCATGGAGCCAAGAATAGGGAAAAACGCTAGGCTGCAAGCTGGCCTGGGCTTTTCCGGAGGCACAATTGCAAGGGACGTTATCGTACTTCAGGAACTGGGTAAAAAGAACGATGTCAGGACTATACTTCTCGATGCAATAATGACTGTAAATAACAACCAGAACCACCTGCCTACAAAACTCGTTGAGACCCTATTTGGAAGCGTCAATGGAGTGCGCCTCGGTGTGCTAGGACTCACATATAAACCCGGAACCAGCACACTCAGACACTCGGTACCAATCAAGATAATAAAAGAGCTAGTCGAGAAAGGGGCTTCGGTAAAAGCGTATGACCCCAAAGCAGAGTACGAGAAATCTGAAGTCGATGTAAAATTCGAGAGATGCAAAAGCGCCATTCTTGCAGCTGACTCTTGTGATGCACTGCTCATACTTACTTCATGGCCCGAATTCAGAGAATTGGACTTCACAGTTCTGAAGTCTAAGATGGCAAGACCTATAATCATAGACCCCACGAATATGTTGGATGGCAAGAAGATAAACGAGTTGGGCTTTTCGTATTTTGGAGTGGGTCGCGGCAAAAGCGTCAAGACATCTATAAAAGGTTAAATGTTGATAAGTAAAGATGGTATAAATGCTTCTTAAAGACAAAGTTGCAATAGTCACAGGAAGCGGCCGAGGGCTCGGAAAGGCAATCGCATTAGCCTTAGCCAATGAAGGCGCAAGGCTTATGCTAATGTCAAAGATCCAGAATGAGCTCGAAGAGGTCATCAAAGAGGCAAACCTCCCGGACAAGCAGGTTGCAATATTCTGCGGCGACATCTCAAAAGAATCAGACGTCAGGCAAATGGTCGACCTGACACTCTCAAAATTTGGCACAATCGATATACTTGTCAACAATGCCGGAATTATAGGCCCAATAGGCCCTCTTAACAGCGTGAAGGTTAGAGAATGGATAAAGACCTTGGAAGTAAACGTTATAGGCACGTTCCTATGTACACATATGGTATTGCCAATCCTGATGGCTAAGAAACACGGCAAGATAATAAATACTGCGGGCTCTGGAGAGAGGCCTCTACCAAATTTCTCTGCATACGCATCGTCTAAGTCTGCAGTAATAAGATTTACAGAAACACTCGCTGAAGAGGTCAAACCTTATAATATAGACGTAAACGCAATAGCGCCTGGAGGAATCAGCACAAAAATGACCGAGGAGATATTCAAAGCTATGAAAGTTATAGATGAGAAAGACAGTGAAAAGTACGGAAAAGTTATCAAATCCGGAGGCACACCTCTCGAAGTACCGGCAAGCCTTGTTGTATTTCTATCATCAAACGCATCTGATGGAATAACTGGGAAGATAATAAGCGCTGTTCATGACGATTGGAAGAACTTCGGCAGTGGGGAGAATGCGCTAAGGGAAACCGAGATGTACACTATGAGGCGAATATCACCAGACCTGCTAGACAGACTCAAACTCAAGAAAGAAACCAAAAAGGTAGAAGAATGAATATTGCAATAATTGGTGTAGGAAGACAAGGTCACAGGCGAGCCAAGGCCGTATTGGAGTGTGGCGATAAAGTAGTCATGGCTGTGGATACAAACGCAGCAGCGCTTAAATCCTTCTGTGATACGTATAACTGTGCTACTTCTACAAATTGGAATGACGCTACGGGCAAGAAGGGCATAGACGCTGTGATCGTATGCACCCCCAATGACACTCATGCAGCAATCTCTATTGCTGCTTTACAAGCTGGGAAGAGCGTTCTATGCGAGAAACCGCTTGCAAGAAACCCTGAAGAAGCAACGGCCATACTAGATGCGCTAAAGAAGAGTAAGGCGATACTGAAGTGCGGCTTCAATCTTCGTCATCACCCGGCAATAGCTAGGGCCAAAAGGCATGTGGAGAGCGGAGAAATTGGCAAGGTTATGTTCATACGGGCAAGATACGGCAACACCTCTAGGCCTGACTTTGAAAAGGACTGGAGAACCAATTACGCTATTTCTGGCGGTGGCGAACTTATGGATCAGGGCATGCACGCTATTGACTTATTCAGATGGTTTGGTGGTGAGATAAGCGAAGTGATAGGCCACGTGGACACGCTTGCATGGGACATAAAGCCTGTTGAAGACAATGCCTTTGTAATTTTTCGCGGCAAGGCAGGTCATGTATGCCAATTACACACTAGTTGGAGTGAATGGAGGAACATATTCTCATTTGAAATATTCGGAAACGATGGCTATGCAAAGATTGAGGGCCTTGGGGGGTCTTATGGGTATGAAAAGCTAATCACAGGTAAAAAGGACCTGACAAATCCATTCGTAGAAAAGATAACAGAATTCAAAGAAGACGATATTTCATGGAAGGAAGAATGGAAGGAGTTTGTATCTGCGATAAAGGAAAAGAGACCTCTGCTGGGGAGCGCATATGACGGATGGGCGGCAGTCAAGCTTGCATACGCCGCCTACGCCTCCTCAAAAAGCGGTAAGACAATAAAAGTTGATTTTAAAGGTGAATAAATATGAATAAAAGAAGTATACTCGTAACTGGGTGCTCCGGATTCATAGGCAGGCACGCCGTATCCTACGCGCTTAAAAACGGTTATCGTGTGGTGGGCCTTGACATAAAGCCTATCGACATAAAGGATAAAGATCTTAGGTTCATAAAAGGCAGCGTAACAGACAGGGAAGTGGTAGAAAAAGCCGCAAGAGGATGCGACTACATAATACATCTTGCCGCAGCGACGTCTCTTCCTGATTTCCAATATAACTTGTACAGGGACTATGGCATAAACGTAATGGGATTCTTGAATGTGATAGAAGCTGCTAGGAAGAACAAGTGTAAAAAATTCGTCTATGCATCAAGCTCCGCAGTTTATCTTAACGGATACAGTGAAGATACAGCGATAGATATCAATGCACTCAGAAATCACTATGGAAAATCAAAGCTTATAGATGATGCAATAGCAGAGTCATATATTGATGCTTCGAAACTGAGTGTAGTGGGGCTTAGGTTCTTCAATGTCTACGGCCCTGGGGAATTGGTGAAACTAAGGCCCTCTCCAATAACACAATTCACTGTTTCAAAAAAGAAAGATGACACAATAACGCTATTCGGAGACGGTAAACAAGCCAAGGATTTCGTACACATAAATGACGTAATCAAGATAACGTTCAAGTTAATGAAAAGCAAGAAGAGCAGCGGAGTATACAATGTAGGCACAGGGATTGCGACAAGTTTCATCACGCTTGCAAGGCTGATGAAGCCAAAGAAGATAATATACACGAAAAACCCATACGTATCGTCCTACATTTATTACCTAAAAGCCGACACAACTAAACTAATTAAAGAGATAGGCAAGTATCACTTCATCACCGTAAAAAAGGGAGTATCCAGGCTCCTTAAGGAAAACGGTTGATCTAATGCGCGCTTTGATTCTTGCAGGTGGATTTGGTAAACGCCTCATGCCACTGACAAAGAGCATACCAAAGACTCTCGTCAGCGTAGGCGGCAAACCAATACTCTACTGGCAGATAAAATGGCTTGAATCTTTTGGAATCAACAATTTCGTGCTCCTCGGCGGCCACAAAGCAGATAAGATTGTAAAATACGTAAAATCTATAGGATACTCCGATAAGTTTAAATTTTCTATAGAGAAAGAACCCCTGGGCAGCGCTGGCGCCTTAAGAAAAGCAAGCAGCCTTCTAGCTAATGAAGAGAAATTCATTTTGTCAAATGGCGACAACATAACCGATATCAACGTCAAAAAGCTGCACCTGCCGGGCAAGACCTTATGCTGTATCTCACTCAAGCCGTACAGGAGCCGAGCAGGCATAGCAACTGTAAAGAACAACCTTGTAACCTCTTTCGAAGAGAAGCCCGTACTAAAGGGCTACTGGAATAATATGGGAGTTAGCCTAATAAGTAACAAGCTGCTCAAGTATCTGCCTAAGAAAGGCAGCCTCGAATTCGACATATACCCCAAACTCATAAAACAAAAGAGACTTGCATGCGTTACATTTAGCAACAATTATCACCGTGCAGTTGACACCTTCAAGGACTATCAGGAAATAGACAAGGACTTACAGTCTGGAATCTTAAGAATCTAGGCGTCTGTATTATACTCCAACTTCCACACACTTGAGATTATCTCTCTTGCAACTTTGGTAGCTCTATATTTATTTGCAAATTTAAATCCCTTTTCTGCTAATACCATCCTCAAATCCGGGTCCGACATCAGATTATCCAATGCCTTGGTAATGGCTTTCTCGTCTCCTATCGGTACTATAATGCCTCTGCCCTTAGTGAACTCGCTACCCCCTGTTTCAGTAGTTATGACTGGCACCCTCATTGCCATCGCCTCCGATCTAACAGCAGCTGCCCCCTCCCTATCAGAAGGAAGGCAAAAGATAGATGCATTTAGATACTCTTTTCTGAGGATAGCGCCAGAAACGTAATTACGGAATGTAACCCTTCTATAAAGTCCAAGCTTGCGTACCAGCTCGTTTAATTCGCTAAGGTATCCCATATCCACCGTCGGGCCTACCAACCTCACTGACCATCCTGGATATTTATTGGAAATCTTCGCAAAGCTGCTTATCAGAAGGTCCTGCCTCTTGTTTCTGGTCACTCTTGCAACGCACAGTATTACCTTTTTCCTATGCCCCAATTGGTTTTCATCAACAAATAAGTTCTCGCGTATTCCATATATGAAAACTCTAAGCTTTTTCCTTGTGTATGGTGCAAATCCAACAAGCATCCGATATGCATCTTCGGTGTATACATAAAGCACGTCTGATATTATGGTTTTGATTAAAAGGTCTAACTTGACGAACCATTTAGGATACGGCAATTCAGTATAACTCTTCTGCTCTATACCAAGCCTAAATAGTATCTTAATTCTTGGATGTAGAAGCTTTACTATGCCAGCAGCTATTCCTCCCTCGTGAAAAAAAAGCACATCAGGTTTTTCCACATTTATCTTATTGTTTAGATCCATGCCATGGATAATCTGTTGTAACACACCAAGCGCAACATTTGGATGGTCTTTACCCACTATTACGACCCTGGGTCGGTCCCTAATCTTTTTAGTAACTCTGGTGCTGTCTTTGCAAACGAATGCTACTGAATCTATACCTGTCTTCTTGAGTGCTACTGCTACCCACAACGGATCCGAGTAGTAATTTATATCCTTTATCTCAGCAAAACTTACTACCCCAACTTTTGGTAGTCTCTTTTCATTCAATTTTATCCCATTTAAATTATCTAACCCTGTACCCTTGTTAATTTTCTAACACATAGCGGTATGGGGTTAAGGCTCTTTATCATATACCTTATTATAGACGTTTATGACCGCCTCAGCTGTTCTAACCCATGTAAATTGTCTGGCATAGGCCTCCGCTTTACGTTTTAGTTTCCCATCATACCCATTTAATCTTAACCTTTCCATCTCCTCAGCCATGTGGTCTTCATCGTCGGTTTCTATACAGTACTTCCTGACTTCTGCGGGTATCAAAGCATTTTTACATATCAGGACAGGTAACCCTCTGGCCTGCGCCTCCAGTATTGGAAGCCCAAACCCTTCATATAAGGTGGGATGTACAAACACGTCAAAAGAGTCATATATGTCAACAAGCTTATTTTCTGGAGCAAAACCTCTGAATCTGATACGTTTGTCTGCCCTGCTCATTTCGAAAAGTCTAGAATATTGATTTGTTTTTGCACCCCAAATGTCAAAACTTGCATTCTTTGATTGAGTCTTTCTAAATGCCCTTATAGAAAATCCTACATTCTTTGAGTTACTTAAAGAGCCTATGTATCCTACTCTGAACGGGTCATTACTTTTCCTAGCTGGTTTTCTATTCTTCAGGAACCTTTCATCTACCCCAAAGTTGACTACAAATATCCTTTTCTTGTCAAAGCCTAATTCTGTTGCTTCCTCCTTTGTCTGGGTAGAGTTTGCCATCAAGTAATCTGATCTCATGGCTGATTTAATACCGGGAAGAAGAACAAGGTGTACGCCAAGTACCTTTCGCAAGTCTTTGCGATCCTCTACATGCAGCTCTGCAGATGTCACCGAGTGAAAATCATGAACTGTTGTTATTGATATCGCTTTACCATACCTAAACCACGCCATGGGTCTGGCATCAAGATTGTGTACTATGTTATATCTACTAAAATTATCTATAAGGCTATACATGAAAGGAGTAAGTCCATTACTCACAAATGGAAGTTTCTTGTATTTACACACCGTAAACTCAAACGCATGCGTGTCTATTTTGGGTAGTATGTTTGCCATTTCATACATATACCTCTGGACCCCCTGCCCTGCTGCATTATAAAAGTCATTTTGTGTACCTATGAGGTATACCTTAATTCTCTTATCCATTCTCTCAAATGCCTACCAGAGTCTACGAATACGAAATTATGCTAATTATCGCTATCAACATTGATAAACATGCGCACCATCTCTCTTAGTATCACCCGTTTATCAAATCTTTCTATGGCGATCCTTCTGTTTATGATCCTTCCTGAATAGAAATCTGACCTGCTTGACTTTAGCTTGTACAATCGCATTAGAAACTTGACGTAATCTTCTATTTTTTCATGTTCCGCTATATAGACATTTGCGCCTAGTCCCTGCATCTCCCATGCAGCGGGATTCTTGCTGCTCGCTATAACATAGAGACCGCTTGACATTCCCTCGAGCATAGCCCTTGAAAATGTCTCCACTGCAGGAACAATTATTACATCGGCATTTTTCAATACCTTGGCCTTTTCTATGTCCGTCACATTCCTTAGGCAATGTACATTCTTGTTGGCCTTAATCAAGTCTGAAAGCTCCCTCGGCTGCTTATCCCCAATAAAACAGAAGTCAAAAGAGACATTACCTTGCTTCCCCTGAAGCGCATTTATCACTGCAACTACCCGGCTCGCATCCTTATTTACGCCGCCTATGTGAACTACGTGCAGGCGCCCTGACTTATTCTTGGCTAGGCTGTAGAGTCCTGATTCTACAAATGTGGGTATATAAAATATGTTCTTCTTGGGAATGCCAAGTTCCTCAAGGTACTTTCCCTCAGCATTTGTTATCACGTGATGATAGATGTTCTTTTTCGCCTCTTTTGTAGAAAAAACAAACCTCATGAACGAATTCAGCATCCATTCAAGGTATTGGTGCCCTTCTATTATGTGGCCGTGTTTGATGTGCATGCTGTGTGCAGCAATTATATACTTCTGTCCCCTGGGCTTTCTGATGATGTTGAATATATGGTCGTATATACTGTAAGCAAAATATACGATTGAGTCTTCAGGAAGACCTGAATATACGTACAAGCCATAATTGAATGGGAGCAAAAACCTACGTCCTTTTATCGATCTTTTTGGGACATTTTTATAAAGAGAGTAGACTCTCCCATAATCGCTCCTTTCTACTAATCCATCGAAAGAGTAATCAGGCACAAGGACTTCGGCTGCGATTCCTTTACCCTGCATGAATTTCGCATATTCATAAATGTCAACCTCAGTGCCTCTATAGCTGTATCGTATATCCATCGGTGTTATCAAGGAAACCTTCATCCCTAAATCCCTCAGTCAGTCTTTGCATAATGCCCCTTAAAAGAGTTTGTGAAATATACTATATTAATAAAAACGCTGGTGATGATTAATTGCATGTTACAGTTGTAATACCTACTTATAAGACAAGGGATACGATATACAAGCTCCTTGACAGCCTAAAATTACAGAAGTACGGAAAGTTCAGTGTGCTGCTCATATACAAGCCATGGGATGGATACAAGCAGACGCTTGACAGGATAAGGGATTACGACCTTGACATAGAATTCGTTAAGCAACCAGACGGCTTCTTTGAAGAAGCCATGAACGTATCCTACAACAAGGCTGATGGAGACATAGTTGTACATACTGACGACGATGCGCATGTAACAAACACGTGGATAGGTGACCATGTTGCATTCCATAATAAAAATAAGCGTGTCGGCATAGCGACCGGCGTTGTTGACCAGAGCCTTTTCTCTGACGGACGCAAAGTTCCCCGTCTCAAAGCGCTTATCAATAGTCAAAAATGGCATATGAACGACTTTTCCCTAATAGATAAACCTATAGATAACAGATTCACCGGCTACGGCATGTACATCGGGAAGTCGGGCATGCTCGTTGATACCGGAAGGAATTATAATATGATCAAAACCCTCAAAATGCATGGGGTAAACATGAGTTGGAAATATGATGCATTGCACGGGTTCAGGTTTCCAGGATACGCAAAGGTCATAAGCAGAAATGAGCAAGCAGCGGCACTTGAGGTGATAAATAGGAAATATGACGCGGTATGGTTCAATAAGGGAAAGGTGTTCCATCCTCTTGGAGACTCTGCAAGCAGGACAATGTCGATAGAGCTTCTAATAAGTGATGTAATATTTGCCTACTACATATCAAGGTTCTACGAGATAGACATGGATCTGCTGCAAGCGCGTACAAATATTGCAAACATGATAACCTGCCTTGCAACATTGAATAAAAACCCTGGATACAAAATTGGCTACGAAGTAACCAGCATAGCTATTAAAAAAAGGTGGCCACCGCACATGGTGAGGGACGAGGTCATAAGAAGACTTAATGAAGTCAAATGAACAAAAGAATTAAAAACGAAGAGTTAGCATATATAATAACGATTTAGGGACCTAGGTCTGCACCAGTTGGTGTTAAAAGCGTATAAGGTGGCATAGTATAACAGGGTTATAAAATGTTGTATGATCAACGGCTATTTGTGCGCAACAAGGACTGCAGCCACCCCCATACTATAAAGAATATTGGTATGTCATATGACTAAGAGCATCTGTTTGGCAGTGGAAGGGAGGTTCCTGGAGGTCACAACCTCATTTGGCTGTTCGGTAGATTGTACATACTGCCCGCAGTATGCCTTCAGGGCAGGCTATCACGGCAAACGCAGGTTGAGCCTTGAGGATTTCAATGCCGCAATCTCCACACTGCCAAAAGATGTGGATGTAGTCTTCTCTGGCTTCACAGAGCCGTTTCTCAACAGCGATTGTACAAATATGATAGAGTCTGCATCCAAAGAACATAACATTAGAATCAACACAACGCTCGTAGGCATGCATGAGGAAGATGTCCATAGACTTGCAAAAATACCAAACATTACCCACTTCAGCGCCCATCTTCCAGACAACAAGGGCAATGCAAGAATACGAATGACTGAAGAGTACAAGAACGTGCTTGCTCTTGCCTTACAGGAACTCCGTATCACTAGCACTGTTATAATGAATGACGATTTTGACCAATACAATAACGAAAGAGCAGGACTTGTGAAGAATAAGTATTCCCCCACACCAGAAAGACATCTAAAAGGGTTCTTCGGGTGCGGCAAGCTGGAAAGGCCGCAATTCGTTATGTTGCCCAACTGCGATGTTGTTCTTTGCTGCATGGACTTTGGTGTTTCAACAGTTCTTGGAAACCTACTTGCCCAGAGCTATGACAACATAATAGCATCGCCCCCATATCGAAAGATCCAAGACAATAGATACAAGCTGGATGGAGATGTTCTCTGCAGGCGTTGCGCATCCGCAACTCCTATCCTGGAATATTACGCATATCGCGCCCACGCTAAAACTATATCCCTCATAAGAAGCGCGTATCATGCCACTAACGACCCAAAATAACCAACAAAGATAAAAGAAGTAAATGCGGATTGGAATGATTAAATGGAAAGTATCAAGAATCAGACATTTTTCATAACTGGAGGCTCAGGATTCATAGGCAGCAATCTCTCCGAAAGGCTGATTAAGGAAGGAGCCAGGGTAATAACCTATGACACGCTTAGCTCCGGAAAGCAAGAATACGTACAGCATTTGATAGGCAATAAGAATTTTGAATTCATAAAAGGCGACACGCTCGACAGGGATGCCCTCTCCAGGGCTATGAAGGGCAAAGGCATAACCACAATAATACACCTGGCTGCCAATGGCGACATACAGAAAGGCGCTAAGGATACCCACCTGGATATAGACCAGGGGATTCTCTCCGGATACAATGTGCTCGAGGAGGCCCGGAAAAACGACATCAAGAACTTTGTCTTCTCCTCATCCGGCTCTGTCTATGGGCTTGCAAAAGTAAGGCCAACACCGGAGGACCAGCCAACAAGACCGATATCCCTGTACGGGGCAGCCAAGGCGAGCGTAGAGATGGAGATAATGGCATTCTCATACTTCTTCGATATGAATTATTACATATTCAGGTATGCTAACATAATAGGGAAAAACCAGTCGCGCGGGGTCGTGCCGGACTTACTTAGAAAGATCAAGGCGAATAACAGGGAACTTGAGGTCCTTGGGGACGGCATGCAGAAGAAGTCGTATCTCAATGTCAATGACTGCATAAGCGGCATGTTCCTGATCATGCTAAAGTCAAAGGAGAAGGAGAACATATACAATCTAGGCACCCAAGACCAAATAACCGTCAAGGAGATAGCGGAAATGATAATTGCAAAGGCCGCACCAGGTGCAAAAATACGCTATACCGGAACGCAAGGAGGATGGAAGGGCGATATAACTGATAACTCAATGGACATAGAGAAGATAAGGGGGATGGGTTTCAAACCATCGATGAACTCGAGGCAGGCGGTAGAGGCCTCGATAAACGGAATAATGGGCGGTAAATGGTAGCCTCAAAGACCACAGATTCGATCATGTTCAGCCGACAGAAAATACAAAAATAGAGTCAAAAACTACAATTAGCGGGTTAATTCGATGTCGGATACTTTCACGAGCGGCGAGCGTTCCCAAGGCCTCAATGATACCGGAGTGGTCATCAGATATGCACTCGCAAGGCAATTCATAGGTCGCGACTGGACAGTTGCCGATGTTGCATGCTCTTCCGGCTACGGTACTTCACTACTTGCCAGGAGCGCAAAAAGTGCCATTGGCATTGACTACTCACAAGAGGTCATAGATTATGCCAATGCACATTACGCAGCCAAAACAATCACCTTCATCAGGCACGATGCAGAATCGCTCTCGCTCGTCCTGAATAATCTTGACATGGTAGTCAGCTTTGAGACCATCGAGCACGTGCCGCGCCCGGCCAAGTTCCTGTCCGAGTGTCATAAGTCACTCAAGCCAGGCGGCCTCCTCATGCTCTCCACGCCCAATAAAACATACTCCGAAGGCACAAATAAGTTCCACATTTCCGAGATGACACCACAGCAACTCCTCGGCCTGCTCGGTGCTGCTGGCTTTACAACAATCCAGACATGGGGACGCAACAAGGCTGGCGAGGGGGGGGCGCACCAGTTCGCCATATTCAGCGGAGATTCAGCAGCCTGCTCGCCATGATGCCCACGCGGGTGCAGCACTTTGTCAGGTACAGCCTGATAAGGCTGCAGGATGATACGCCAGCAGTGCCCACATCATTCAAAGGTCTAGAAGAGTATAAAGAAATAATCATGTTACTACAAAACTAGGTGAAGGCATGAACCAATGTACCGAGGAGATGTGCCACGACATCTGTCCTTGCCACAAAGGAGGTGCTCTGACACTACATCCAAACTTACAGTAAGTAACATACAGGCAACTACCTCGTAGGACGGATATGCATGTCGCTAGAAATAGTCAAGGGCGGCCCTCCACCCTCCCGATTGCGGACAAGATGTAGCTTAATGCCTTAGGCATCATGCTATTCTATACGCTTGACGATGCAGGAAGGCCACAAAGGCTCGAGAAGCTCGCTGCGGAGCACATGATGCCCAGTCGGCCGTTGGATTCGTCATAGGCAATGAGCCTATAGCCGAGCAACTGATGAGCCTGCTGATAAAGTCAGGCAGGAGCAGGTAAAGAAAGACGGCCATCCACGCTGCGTTCCCCACCAATTTTTATGCTAGCAGTATAATAAATAAGAAATGGCTGAATTTCATGACGGAGAAGTGCCCCCTTTGCAACCTGGACAGGAAAGACGAGACTGTGCATTACGAGGACGGGAACGTAATCATACTTGATGCAAAGAACAAGAAGGGGCACAAGTACCGCATGATGGTCGTATACAGGAAGCACATAAAGAAGCCTGACGTAGGGGTCAGGAAACTGGTCTTCGAGACATTCAGGAACTTCTGCTTCTCATATTATTTCAGCAAGGTAGACAGGTTCGGAATATACCAGGACACGTATTCGACGATACCCGGCCATTACCACATGCTCTCCGCAGATTTCGATCCCCATGCTACCGACATAGAGCAGGTCAAGGACACGGAGCGGATAGAGTACTTGCTCAAATACAAGGAATTCAAGCAGAGGCCTAGGCGCGGTGCGTAAGACTAGCTTCGCCCTCCCATGTGCATTTCACGCGTTTAAGGAGCGCAGTCTTCAGCTCCGTTCAAATGCTCCAAAAATGTGCATAAACGGAACATATATAAATCATGGCTGTCCATGGATAAATGTTCTAGGTGAAAGGATGAATGTCAACCTGAGGGGCAAGACCCTCGAAGTTCTTGAGTCCATGATAAAACACGGATATGCGCATACCAAGTCTGAGGCGATAAGACTTGCCATACTTAATTTTGAAAAGGATCACGAAGAGGACATCCTTGTTGTAAAAAAGCTTGACAGAATCGACAAGGAGATCAAGGAAGGGAAGAGGCGGCTCCTGAATTCCAAAGAGGCCCTAGGTGTGTATGCAAAACACATCAAGGGATAGACTTGTACACCGCAACATACGATGACGAATGGCCGTACCGCTTTACTGCGCTGGACACTGAAATAAAAGAACGCGTGGCAAGAAAGATATCAAAGATATTGGAATATCCAGCCAAGCGGCATTTGAGAAAAAGTTCCTATTTTGTTGACCAAGTTGGTCAGTATAGGATAGTTTACAGGGTGTTCGAGGAAAACAAGTCAGTAAGGTTCTATTTTGTAGGAACACATAAGGAAACGAAGGTTGGTACAAGCAAGGCATCTGACATGCATCATCTTTTCCAGGTGACGATCCAGAAGGGCTTTATAATCCTTAACGTACCACAAATTTCCGTATCCATATGTACCTAAGCATAGTCGTCCCCACCCTTAACGAGAAGGACGCTCCCAGGACCATAAAGGCACTACAGAAGGCATTCGGAAGAGATGCGGAAATAATAGTGATAGACAAGAGCGACGCTGCGTACCGCCGCGAGCTGGTAAGGACTGGTGCAAGGGTCATCACGCAGAAGTCCCGGGGGTACGAGGCAGCGCTTATGGAGGGATTCCGCGCTGCAAAGGGATCGATAATCTCCAGCATGGATCCAGACGGCACGTATGACGTGCAGGACTTCAAGCGGGTTGTCGCAAAGGTGAGGTCGGGAGAGGCTGATTTCTGCTCCGGGAACAGGTTCGGGACGCTCCACGAAGGTGCGATGACACCTTCTGTCATGTTCGGCAACAAGTTCCTTACAGGGCTCTTCCGTTCTCTTTACCACAAAGACATGCACGACGGCCTGAGCGGCTCGTTCGCAATGACCAGGAAGGCGTTCGAGTCGATCAGGGACGAGGAAGCCTACAGGGCAGGCACCCTCTTCTTCATGGTCGAGCTTGCGAGGAGAGGCTTTAATATGATGGACATACCAATAAGCTACCGCCCTAGGATAGGATCAATGTCCAAGATCGCAAGGGCAAAGCCTATATACGGGATGAACATCGCCAGGAACATCATAAGGTTCGCAAGGGACTACAACCCGCTGCTGATATTCGGGATACTTGGCGTCGTATTCATAGTCCTCGGCCTGATACTTGGCGCCCTCGTGCTTGCCGCGTACGTACACACGGGCACGCTGACCGAGATAGGCCGCGCGCTCATCTCATTCATGCTTATAGTGCTCGGATTCCTCTCCATACTCGGCGGTCTCCTGCTCGACCTTCTCCTGCAGATAGAGAAGATACTGATGAGGAGCAAGAAATGAGGAGTCAGGCAAGCATATTGCGCGCCATGTCGGCTACGGAACAATTGTTTAAATAGGTGGAAAACGCAATTTTACTGTTTACATGGAGGTACGTTTAGCAAGGCACCGTAACCCTGACGTTCACTACAGCATGAATGCCGTTCTCAAGGGCCATGCCGCAATTGAAAAATCGGATATGAGGGGAGCCGCAGCCTTGGGTTCAGAGGTGAAGCCTGATGACACAATGGGCCACCACTCCATCGTTACGCCGTCAGATTACGTCTCTCAGGATGCAATGCTTGGATATCTCCTAAGGCATATCCCAAAAAGGCCGATAATAACCGAGGAAAGGACTGGCGCATCAAGCGCAAGGATCCTTAAAGTCGACGACCTCGAGGAGCTCAGGGAAGCCCTGCGGAGCAAAGATGGCGTGTTTGTTACTGACCCCCTCTGCGGCACTAGTCCGCATGCCACTGGCCTGGTAGACTTAAAGGGAAGGTTTATAGGTGGCTCTTACGCAGTCACGGCGGGAAACGCAAGACTAGACGAGAACGGCCTATACGTATACGGAGGCGCTGTCTATGATGGCTATAAGGGAGGCATCCTGTATTACGGCTCGAGATATGACGGAACCAAGGCGGTTATTGGCGGTCATTATCTGAGCATAGGCGATATGCACGTGAGGTTTGGCGGCCATGAGGTGCAGTCGAGGGTGGTTCATGTGCCAAAGCTCAAGGATGCTGTTGTCATATTCAATCCCGACGTCATGCTCCCGGACAAGTATCCCGCGCTTTACAAGGCAGCTGGGGACATCTCTCCCAGGTTCAGAACGTCATATACTCTTGAATCCTGCGGCGGATCCATGGGTCGTGTTGCTACCGGATGGGCGCATGGCCTTGTCCACGCGCCTATATCCCCTGAGCACTGGATCGGAGGAGTCGCCATTATCGAAGGCGCAGGAGGCGTAGTGATACCTTTCGTATCTGACGAGAGCGGGAAGGTTGTAAGACTTGAGAAACTCGGGCTGGATAACATGCTGCCCGGGGTGAGGAGCACCGGCTTCGTTGCCGGAAGCCCAAAAATGGCAGAGGACCTTATGACCATGCTCATAGAGTCAAGCAGGAAGAGTTAGAGAGGATGCCGACCCTGGGCAAGAAACAGTCACGCTCCGTTCATGCGCTTTAGTATGCCCAGCGCATGTCTTCTTACGTTCGGCGTTATCCTGACTATGTTTATCCCTCTGCCTGGAAGGCCGTAAAGGAGTAAGGAGCCATCGTGTGCAAGGTACGCGCATGCAACAGCAGCCATGTCCTCCTCGCCATAGACGCGTATTCCCGTGGGCTTATCTTCATCTACTGCATGCCTTATTGCCAGCCAGAGCTCCCTGCTGATCGTGCCGCTCCTGTTCCTTGCCGTAATAGGCCTGAGGAAAGCCCTGGCTATGCTCCTGCTTCTGGAGACCTCCCTGCCAACCTTGTAGTCGAATATAGAGACATCCGGCTTTACACCTATCTTCAGCAGCGTTTCCACAGTCATGTCTCCAACAGCATAGATCCGTTCTGCCCCCCTTGTCATCTCCAGAAGGTCGTTTTCCTGCACCAATCTTCCGTGCACCTTGCGCAGTTCCTCCCTAAGCTTCTTGGGGAGCACTAACTCCTTCCTGAATACAAGCGTGTTCATGCATTACCACCAGCAAGCGCCCTGCGCCTGTAAGGATCAAGCTTGCATTCCGCATCAGCAACCAGGCCGGAGTAGTAGAATATCATGATCAGGTTGAGCGCCACTATTGCAGACATGATCCAGAGCTGGTAGAGTGCTATTCCGGATACTATGCCGGAAACCTCGAATGCGTTTATGCCTGCAAACGCGAGCAGCGAGGCAAGGATGGAGTAGCTGCATGCGCACGTGGCAACAAGCCCGCCGACAGTAGGCAGTATCGCGCTGAACGCGCCCCCGCCCAGTCCTGATGCCCTGCTGAGCAGGGCCGTGCTTATCGAGAACGCTCCCAGGGAGAGAAGTATTCCCGCAGTTGCAATCATTGCGTAGACAAGGTATATCGGCACCGTCACAAGGAATATGCCGTAATTGCTCGCAATTATAAGGTTGTAGAATATCAGGAAGTAGATCAGCGAACCTGCGACCATTATGGCCAGGTATGCCGGCGACTTTGCCAATGCCCATAACACGGAAATCCTGGAGATCCTCCTTGCCTGCATCGAGTCACGCTACTTTAGTGCTTCCAGCTCGCGTATCGCGCTGAGGGAGCATATCTGCGCCGTGTTGTTTATGGCTGCGCAGACATGGGTTATGTACACGTCAGCGGCAGCATACTCGGACCATGCGAACTGGTCCGAAGGGTTCTTGAACTGCGCCAGCACCTGCGCATGCGTCTCGTAGGTCAATGGCAGCACGTCGCCAGTGGGAGTCGAATTTCCGAACACTACCGCATCCGCTCCTGTCACCACGCTGCCGCCCCAGACTGTGTACGGAGTGCCCTTGAATGCTGTGGCATTGCTGCCCTGCAGCGCCATGAGATAGTCATATGCGCCTATGTACTCCGGGTTCCCTGTGCTGTTGACCTCTTCGCCTATTATATTCAGGGGCTGTATGAAGAAGCCCTGCGTTATATCCCCGTTTCCATCGATCGATATGAAGTTTATGTAGCTGCTGTAGTAGGAATTGCCTATGTCCACGCCGTTACTGTTGTAGTTGTTTGTGTCAGAGGTCGTATAGTTGTTCTGCGTCCAGTAGAGGGTCGGCACGTCATAATCACTGAAGGAGCTGTACCCGTTGTAGAGCTGCGAGAAGGTTCCGAACCTGCCAAGCGCCAGGGCCATTGCCCACCTGTTCTCCCCGCAGTATATGCAGGTTATGGAGCCAAGGTAGAGCACGGAGACCTTTCCATTATACACGTAAGGGGTAACGTTGTTGATCGTGTAATAGACGCCGTTTGCAAGCGTGCCGTTAAGGAGCATTAGCCCGGCCGTCTCGAAATACGAGTCGTTGGCGTTGTTTATCACCGCAAGTTCGGAAGCATTCAGGGGCGTGTCTATCCCTGCAGTGGTTGAGCCGAAAGATCCTGAAGAAGAGGAGCTGCCTGAACCAGAACCCTGGCCTGCGGTCCTGGCCGCCAGCGACGTTCCCAGCGCGAAAAGCGAGATTACCATTGCGAATATGCTCATCACTATCGCAACTACAGAAAGCGCCGCGATGTGCCTGTTTCCAGTGATTGGCATCGCCTGCGGCCTGCTCCTCCTAACGGGCCTCCTAACTGCCATGTTATCGCAATGAACTTCACAGTGAAAGTATATAAAATACGGCCTAGACCGTGGCGTAGTGCCGCAGGAGACTGAATGCGCCAACCACGTAGTTTATTGCCGTGTCTGCGTATCCTGAGAAGAAAATGAAGAGCAAGGAGAGCACCACAAGGATCGCCACGAGCCCCAGGGTTGTGCTGTTCAGCACCGGCTCGTTGAACATCCAGAGCATGGTGATATAGAGCACAAGGGTTATCATCGCGCTGACTATGAGTGCGCCCTGCACGCTGCCAACGGAAGGATAGAGCACGTTGTTCACTATGTCCGTAGAGAGGACCGTGCCCAGCACGGTGGACCCTATTATGAAGGCGAAAAAGATCAGGAAGACGTATTTCTTCTCATGGATCTTCTCCATTGCAACTCCGAAGGTCCTTCCACGGCTTATCAGCGGGTGTTTGGCCGCGCCCTTTATGCCCATGGCAAAGAGGTCGCCCATGATGGTGCTGAGCACGAAGGCTATCAGCATGAAGATCAATTGTTCGCCTATGCTTTTCAGGAAGAGGAGTATAATGAATGAGACCACGAATATCATCAGCAATTCGATGTAAACATCGCGTGAGGACATGCGAAAACCTTTCCCTAGGACCTAAGTAAGGCGTGCTACGGTTTAAAATACCCGTAACATGTTATATCCTATGCAACCAGTGAGGGGAAGGGTACTGCCTAGCGGGCTGATCTTGCCTGACGCAAATGCGCCTGTCACCGACAGGTTCATCAGAAGCACGCTGGGAATGCCTGTGAAGGCTAAGCTAGAACCGCTCATGCGCGATACCACGGTCTGGAGCTCTGCGGAAGAGGCGTGCAAGACGGCGTTGCTTGCAACCGGTATAAGGGCGTATCATGAGTTGCATAAGCTGGATGCAGGCGACGGCATACATACCTGGAAGCCGGATTTCACACTAAGGCTCACGATCAATGGCAGGCTTGCCGTTGTAGAGGCGCACGGCTTCGCATCAAGGCACGGCATAGTGAAACAGATGGCAGCTTCTATAGAGGCCGTGCACAATGCATACCAATTGCGCCAGCCAGTACAAGAAACCATTCGGTTTACTGACGCGCAAAACGAATACCTTGACAGAAGGGCCGAGAGCTATGTGCAGAAAACCGAGCTTGGCTGGACCAAGGACCAGATAAGGGAGATGCTCGAAAGAATGCTAGCCACAGACGCGCTCCAATGGAACATGCGCGGCGGCATAAGCAACTTGCATATAGCCAAGCATGCGGTGCGAATGCTGACCCCACATGGGGCCATGGGCCTTTCCGCTGAGAAGGCAGTCGAGATAACCACTGAGATGAAGAAGCTCCTGAGCGAGGATCCTACAACAGTAAAACTGAATACGGAAATTGCCGGCGCAATAAAAAGCGCGTTCAGGGGCGCGGAGATCAAGATGGACGATTATCTTGGCAAAGTAAAAGCAATAAGAAAGGATTATGGCCTATATGTGGTGATGGTATCAGGTGGGCAGGCAAATGGCACTGCGAAATACGTCAACAACTACTGGAACGTTTCGGTAACTGAGGCTGCCTCCCCGCACAATTACACTGCCGGGGTGAACAAGCTGGTGCGGCGCTTCAAACATCTTGCAATGCAATCCGATCAGAGGTCGCTCTACCAGGATCTCAGGCGCGCAAGCTAGGAAGAGAAACGAGTTATAACCTATAATAGGCGGCTTCTCCTTTTTAATTATTTCCTGCAAGAATGCGGAACAAAAAACGCTTAAATACGAGAAAGCGGCAATAATATCATGGAGGGGAGGATATGCAGGCCGAGCGTACGGAGGGAGGCAGAAGCAGGATCGATGCCCTCCTTGCCGTCTTCAGAGGCACTCCTTCCACTACCACCACGAACGGCGCCACAACAAGCTCTGATGATAGCACCAGCGGCGGCGGCACGGCATTCCTGGAGCCTGAGGAAATATCTGCAAGAATACTCAAGAAGAGCGCAAAGGAACCAGAATCAACAGGAGTCCATGGACTCGGGTCAACGCACCGCACTAACATAAGGGTTACATTCGCCGATACCGGGTTCACTGCCTCTGGAAGGGGCGAGATCCAGGCAAGCACCGAACCAAGGGTGCTCATCTTTGCCGAGATCAGGAGGAAGGACGCAGTGCCTTCTACGCACACAACGGTCTTCGGAAAGAGCACGGGATTCGGGGTAACCGACGATACCGAAGAGAATACGCCAGAGTGAGAGTGGGAGCCGCCTATTCGATTTTCTTGAAGAGATGCTCGCCTTTCTTGATCCTGCCCTTGAAATCGTCTCTGAACTTGCAGTCTTTCAATACTCCGGGTCTTGTTCCCAACTGCTCGTTTATCCTCTGCGAAGTTACCGGAAGGAACGGTGAGGCAAGTATCGCTATTATCCTTATCGACTCAAGAAGGTTGTAGAGCACCGAATCAAGATCTTCCCCTTTGAGCGTCCACGGTTTCTTGTCATTGATGTACTTGTTGCATTCCCTCACGAAAGCCATAACCTCATTTAGCGCCTTCTGCAGCTCCAACGCATCCAAGTGCTGCGTGATAAGATCCAATTTCAACTTCTCCTGCAGTTCTTTCTTGCCGCTGAAAGAGTTCTTCCCGGTTTTCTCTACCAATGTCAGCACCCTGTTGACCAGGTTTCCAAGGTCTCCCAGGAGTTCCTTGTTTATCCTATCAGCCAACGCTTCTTCGGAGAATTCGCCATCATCGAATGTGGGTATGTCGCTTATCAGGTAGTACTTAAGCTCATCAGGAGTGTACTTCTCCAATAGCTTTACCGGATCCACTACGTTGCCTCTTGTCTTCGACATCTTCTGCTTCGCAAGGTTGACGAATCCGTGCACGAAGATCGTGCGTGGCAGTTCTAGTCCCGCAGACATCAGCATCGCTGGCCAGTAGAGCGCATGGAACCTAATGATATCCTTGCCTATGACATGCACATCAGCAGGCCACCATTTCTTGAACTTTGCCGGATCCGTTCCATATCCTATTCCGGTTATGTATATGGAAAGGGCGTCAAACCAGACGTAAATTATCTGATCCTTGCTGCCTGGCACGGGAACCCCCCAGCCTCTCGCCCTTGTGATGGATCTCGATACGCTGAAATCTTTCAGGCCCTCGTTTATGACCCCAAGTACTTCGTTCTTCCTCGTCTCAGGCACTATCCTCAATTCACCTGATTCTATCAGCCTCTTTATCCTCTCCTGGTATTTGGAGAGCCTGAAGAAGTAATTCCTCTCGCTGACCAGCTCCAGCTTTATCTTGTGTATCGGGCAGAGTCCATGGTCCAGCTCCTCCTCAGTATAGAACAACTCGCAGCGTATGCAGTAAAGGCCACTGTACTCCTTCTCGTAAATGTCACCGGACTTGTCGGCAAGCTTCCAGAGTTCCTGTACTCCGGGCCAGTGTTCCTTGCTGTGCGATGCCGACGACCTTGCAAAGACGTCGAAAGAGATCTCCATTCTCTTTCCGTACTCTATGAACTTTACGGAATTCTTGTCCACAAGTTCCTGAGGCTTTATCTTCTGTTCATCCGCAGCCTTCACGTTTGTCAGGCTGTTCTCATCGGCTCCGGTAAGCAGAAGCACGTCATCGCCCTTGAGCCTGTTGTACCTGGCTATGACGTCGCCCTGGACGAATTCCAGCATGTGCCCCATGTGGGGGAGCGCATTGACATATGGTATTGCTGTTGTAATGTAAAATTTGCCCATTCAAAAGCCTTATAAACCGGCCAACACTTGCCGGCACGATTCCACTATTCACTTAGTTTATCCCCCTTTTTATTCCTTTAGATGCCATTTTCTCTGTCTGTTTCCTGGTGGTGATATAATGGCTGAAGACAGCAACGACAATGCTCTGGAAGCCAAGATCATAGAGGACAAATTCATCGAGTTCTACAATTCATACTACCAGGACCAGCTCGACGACCTCTATGTAAACTACCCAAAGAAAAGGAGCCTTGACCTTGACGTGAAGAACCTAGAGCGATTCGACATAGAGCTTGCCGGCGAACTGCTGGAGAACCCGGATACTGTTATTCCGCTGGCGAGGTCTGCGCTGGCAAGGCTAAACCCCAATCCTGAGGCTAGGCATCCGGTGCACGCGCGCTTCTTCGGAGTGGACATACACACTCCAATGATCCAGGACGTCGGCTCCGAGTACATAGGCAAGCTGCTCACCCTCGATTCCCTTGTCGTAAAGAGGGCTGAGATCACCCCAAAGGTCAGCATAGGCGTCTTCAAGTGCACATTCTGCAACGCCGTTACAAAACTGAGGCTCGATACCGAAGAGCCTCCCGAACTCTGCCCGCAGTGCAAGAGGCGCTCGCTCAAGCAATTGAGCAACGAGTCCGAGTTCGTAAACATGCAGAGGATAGCGGTGCAGGACCCGCTCGAGAAGCTGAAAGGAAGCACGCCGACATGGCAGCTTGAGGTGTGGCTTGAGGACGACATGGTCAATACCATAACCCCTGGTGACAGGGTGAACATAACTGGAATATTGCGCATAAGGCCAAGGCGCAGCTTCAGGGGCAAGGAGGAGAAGACCCTGTTCACGATGTTCTTCGACGCAGTGTCAATCCAGCAGAAGCAGAAGGAGTTCGCCGAGATAGACATAACGCAAGAGGAGGAGAAGACAATAACGGAAATGGCCAAGGATCCGCGCATTTTCGAGAAGATATCAAAGTCTATAGCTCCTTCCATATACGGCTATCCCGAGATAAAGCAGGCGCTGGCGCTGGAACTCTTCGGCGGCACTCCTGACAAGACACTCGTTGACGGCGGCAGGATAAGGAGCGACATACACATACTTCTCATAGGAGATCCCGGAAGCGCAAAGACAAGGCTGCTCCAGGCTATAACGATGATCGTTCCGAAGGGAATATACGTAAGCGGCAAGTCAACCACTTCAGCAGGTCTCACTGCAAGCGCAGAACGGGACGAGTTTGCGGAAGGCGGATGGACGCTGCGCGCCGGAGCACTGGTCCTTGCCTCAGGCGGGTCATGCGCCATAGACGAGTTCGACAAGATAGGAGAAGACGACAAGTCCTCGCTGCTTGAGGCACTGGAATCGCAGACTATAAGCGTGGCAAAGGCGGGAATAGTGGCGAGGTTCAGCGCCCGTGCATCAGTGCTGGCTGCGGCAAACCCCAGGTTCGGCCGTTTCGAGAGCACGATACTCCCTGCCGAACAGTTCGATATACCACCTGCTCTGCTCTCAAGGTTCGACCTGATCTTCCCAATTAGGGACAACATAGACGAGGAGCTCGACAGGAGAATAGCGCAGCACATACTGGTGCAGCACGAGGCTGCGGGAGCAAAGATCACGCAGGTGCAGGAGTACCAGCAGGTGGAGGCTCCTCCACTGGACCAGGCAATACTCAGGAAGTATGTGGCATACGCAAGAAAGAACATCAAGCCTGTTCTGACAGCAGAGGCGTCTAAGAGAATAGAGGAATTCTACCTCAACCTTAGGAAGATAGGAATGAAGCAGGGCGTTACTCCGATAACACCAAGGCAGATAGAAGGGCTGATCAGGCTTGCAGAGGCCAGCGCGAAATCAAGACTCGCACCTAAGATAGAGCTCAGGGACGCGGATCTAGGAATCTCGCTGTTCGACTACATGCTCAGGACTCTTGCGGTTGACAGGGGAGGCAGGACGGACATAGATATACTAACAACTGGAATGTCGCACGAGAAGGTTACGAGAATCACCTCGCTGCTCGAGATAGTCAAGAAGCTGGAGTCTGAGGAAGGAGAGGCGAAGATAGCCAGGATACTCGATGAAGCGGAGAAGGCCAGCATGGACAGGGCCACTGCGAAGAAGTACCTTGACGAACTGGAGAGGACCGGTGAAGTATACGCGCCAAAGGCCGGAGTATTAAAGCTGGTCAGAAGGGACGAAGGATAATCCTCTCCAGAAACTACGTTAATTACTCCAGGAATTCTGCATCTTTTATGCCTTTAAAATCGGGATCGCCTGTGAGTACCTTCGCACCTACGCTCCTTGCAGCCTGAAGCGCAAACGCATCGGCAAGGCTGAAGTTTGGAACATCTTTCTTGATTTTCGCATGTAACGATCCGGCTGAGCGAGCCAGATCTGCATCAACATTAATTATCTTAGACAATGATGCGATGAAGTTGAATATCTTTTCCGTATCCTTTCCTTGCCTTTCCGATTTGGATAATACCTCTGCAACCGTTACTGCACTGCTAAATGCCTCGGAATTAAGAGTTATCTCATCAACACGTTTTCCTGCTCGCGTACCATCAAAATATGCTATCCATGCCCATGAGTCTATGACATATCTTTTACTACTTGTGCTCGTCAAACTCATCCTCCTTAGTGAACGGACCTATACCTTTAAAGGCTCCGAAACCACTTTTCTTGATCTTTTCCACAGCAATTCTTACCGTCTCTCCATTTCTTATACCCTCCTCGTCAACGATTTCTTTTGGTATGGTGACGATAATAGAGCCTCCAAGTTTTCTTGCTTTTGCCAATGCCTCTTCCATAATAAATACTCTGTTACAACATATATATAAATTTAACTATTAGTTTAATAAGTTTAATAATCGGTTAAACAAATTAATTGTTCACCTCTGCATCAGTAAGATAACGTTGCAGTCTGTCAAAATGAGGCCTCATGCATTGGTTGCACTATTTAAACTTTGCAATCTAATTCATCTACTGATGGAGAGAAAAATAGAGAAGCGCCAGCTTGCGAATATACTCGCGCTCTTCCTGATAGTCCAGTTTGGGGGCCTGCTCTTTGCCCTATATACTATACCACCTAACGAGATAAGCGCCCTAGTCGCGCAGACAACACAATCGGCGCAACCAGCGACGAGCGCCATATTCATTCTTTACGTGGTGTTCGCCATAGCAATAGCAGCGATCGTGCTTATCTTCCTGTTTCGGACATACAAAGGCTCACTGATGTTCAGGTTGCTGGAAGCATACGCGATAGGCCTGCCCACATTCTTCATTGGACTCTACCTTACCGGAGACATCTTTCCTAACGCTACCATAGTACAGGCGGTTGCAGCCGGAATTATTATCGCTGCAGCGCTGGTCCTGGCGAAGAACAAATGGCCGAAACTCAGGAACTTCGCCACTGTCGTTGCCAGCATGGGCATAGGCGTGGTTATAGGCTTCAACGGCTTCGCGATTGCGTACCTGCTGCTTATGATAATAGCGGTGTACGACTACATCGCTGTCTTCGTTACAAAGCACATGCAGGTGATGGCGCGCGCCATGGCAGAACGGAACCTCGCATTCCTGATAGGCTCTTCGGATGTCGAGATGACCCCGGGATCGATGCTTAGCGACGATGACAGGCGCGAGATAAACCAGGCCTTGAAGAAGAACAAGCCAAAGGATCCGACGATACGCAGGATGATAGACGAAGGAGCATACCCGTCTGTGTCGCAGGTGGCACTTGGCGGAGGAGACCTGGCATTGCCTCTCATGCTCGTGGTCGGCACTTACATAAGCTTCTCAAGCATATTCATACCTGTGATGATAGTCCTGGGCTCGTGCATAGGCCTGATAGCAACGATGTCGCTTTTGGATAAGTATAAGGTGCCTCTGCCTGCCATTCCGCCGCTCTTCGCATTCATGAACCTTGCGCTGGCAGTTGCGCTCTTCGTGACAGGTAAGGCCACTATCGGCGTTTCGCTCATCTTTGTGGCCATATCCCTAATCACCCTGGAAATAATACTGTTGACACTTAGGAGAAACAAGCAGAAGGACCTGCAGAACCCTAAAGGCCCTACGCGGTCATAGAATCACGGGCCTTTGTGGGGCACTGTCAGTGGTCTGCGCAATCGGCTCATGTGTACTTTGCGTTTATCGAGGCAACTTGCTGTGTCTGCTGCCCGTATCCGGGTACCGTGTAGTTGAGCCAGACATATCCTATAAATCCGCTTCCAAGCGACCCGGTTGCCACTCCTCCGCTGTTGTAGCAGTATACAGAATAGACGGCTGACTTCCCGCTGTAGAGCGTATTGGCTGGAGGTCCGCTCGCCGGGTAGTATATGGAATTGGGAGTAACGTAAATGTTTCCGTCTCCGGGGGCGTCACCGCTTGCGTTGATGTCAGCTGAGCATGCGATGCCTCCGATCGTGACCTCTGCTCCAGTCGCCTGCGCAAGCTGTATGGTGAGCACGCCGGATATCGAGTTTATCGAGAACGCGCCGCATGAGAATCCCGGTGAAGGGGTGCAGTACGGAGCCTCTGTGTACGAGTTGTTTATCGCCAGTTCGTAGAGGAGCACGACTGTTATGGCAAGCACTATAAGCACTATGCCGTAGGAGATCAGGAAGTCCATCGCTGCCTGTGCCCTGGCGTTTCCGGCCTGCTTATTCATCATTGACCAGCTTTCATCTCCAGTTTTGCCTCGAAGTCGGAGATCTTGTAGTTGAATTCCTCGTTGTTCTTTATTAAACCTTTCTCCCTCTGGAATTCCCTTGCAAGCAGGAAATAGACAAGAGCGAGCGAACGCCTGCCCTTGTTGTTGCACGGTATGATGAAATCAACGTACTTGATCAGGTTGTCTGTATCGCAGAGCGCCACTGTGGGTATGCTCGTCTTGCTCGCTTCCCTTATCGCCTGGCGTTCGTTGCGCGTGTCGCTAACCAGTATTATCCCCGGCTCCGAATAGTCGCTTCTCCTTGGGTTGGTGAAGATCCCCGGCATGACCCTTCCGGAAATGAGCTTTGAGCCCGTGACCTCGGCAAACTTCGTTGCTGCAGATATTGCGTAGATCCTCGAAGCTGTCACAACAATCTGCGAAGGCTCGAAACGAGAAAGCATCTTCGCCGCAAGCCCTACGCGCTCGTTTATGGTGCTAAGGTTGAGCAGGAAGAGGCCGTCCTCGCGTATCTTGTAGACGAATCTGCGCATTCCCGGTGTCGTTATCTTAGTGCCTATGTGCACCCCAGCTTCGAGGTACACCGCCTGGTCAATTAGCAACTGTTCATCTCCTTCCATAGAAAAAACCAATCATTCTGAATATCATGTTCTCCTTTCAAGTTCAAGACGCGTGCCGCGCCTTCTCTGATCTATCTCTATCTCGAGCCTGTTGGCGCTCTCATCTATGCGTCCGAGCAGGCCTTGCTCCTCATCGGTTTTTGGCATCAGGCCAAAGTTGCGAAACAGGGCCAACGACTTCAGGACCGGTCTAGGTTCCTTCTCGCGTTCTTCAGCATGCGGCGAGGAACGGAGCTCTTCTGCTGCCTCCAGGTACATTCTTCCCACAGTTACTACGCGAGCCCTGAATTCCGGGTTCTCAATCGCGTCCTTACCTAATGCCCTTCTGTCAATCCTCAATTCCATCTCTGCGTCATCAGCTTCCTGCTCCTTTGATCTGGTAGCCTTGCCGTTGATCGGGACGACCGTACCGCGCTGGTCGCCAAGTCTTCTTGCAGCGGAATCTCTGATATCATAATCGCCGAACACGCGGGTCCTTATATCCTCAACACGCCTTGATCCGTGCATTTTCTCACT
Source organism: Microcaldota archaeon (assembly GCA_030040595.1). Classification (GTDB taxonomy): domain Archaea; phylum Micrarchaeota; class Micrarchaeia; order Micrarchaeales; family CABMGC01; genus JAKAVK01. The sequence continues at coordinate 803 of JASHTL010000029.1, read as the reverse complement.
GAATTCGGGGTCGCCGCGATTTTCACAAGCGTTCGCTTATTTTGAACGCGGGTCTTATGCTCCCTAAGCACAAAGCCTAACCAAGCTAGCAGACGACCCCGCACTTATTGCTTGGAATCCTTTCCTTTTATACTTTGTGCTACTTCCTGCTGTAATTGATTATATCATCGATAAGGTCTATGTTTCCGAGCAGCATGCGTCTGCAGCAGTACCTCTTTACCTCGAGGTCCTCAAGCACCTTCTCCGCAGGCTCGTGGTCCACGTTCACGCGCTTGTTGTACTCCTCCCATTTGTCAGCAACGACCTGCCCGCACGAGAAACACCTTATCGGAATCATCATGGTTATCACAAATTAATCATTACACTGGTTCTGTAATTCGTTTAGCACGTTCCATCTGTGCTTTTGCTGCGTTCCTAAGCCGCAGTGTCGTTTTCGAGAGGACTCCGTTATACCTGTGTGCACCGTCATCGCTGAGTACGTCGCCAACGGCAACAAGATCCCTCGCTGCAGCGTTATACCTTCCTGCAGAATTTTTCAACAGCGAGCTTGCCTGGCGTCTTATCCCCGGTGTATCTTGTTCTGAAACCCGCGCAGATCTTGATATATCTCTTGCCAAAGCTAGTTCCTGACCCGCAGCTGTAAGCTTATCCAGCGCATACGTGCGAGTAAATGCGCCAATGTCCAAAGTTTCCCCAGCAAGCTCTCTCCTGAGGCCTTTTATCGTCGGCCTGGTTCCATCCAACAAGGAGTTTCTTGGCGCTATCATAAATATCAACAATTTAAGCTATCTTTTTCCACTCTC
>JASHTL010000028.1 GCA_030040595.1 Microcaldota archaeon | reverse complement strand
GTTGAGATACGAGAGTCGAAGGGCAAAAGGGTTATAAGGCTTAAATACAAGAGGTATAACTCAATAGACGGACTGGTGGAGCTCTCGAGTTCGATGTTTTCCGGCTTCCTTGAAACCATGTTCAGGAGCGAGTCGAAGAGGCAGTCAGGAATCGGGAGCAATCGCGCATATTTCGTCCAGTTGACAGTCTAGGTGATGCGGCATATGGCCTTGGAATTCCTTAACCCAATCCTGAAGTTCATACCTAGCATAAAGAAGCCTGAGAGCCCGCTCACATTCAAGCAGAAGATGACCTGGACTGCGATCATAATGCTGGTCTACTTTTCCCTCTTCAGCATACCTGCGCTCGGGGTAAGCCAGGTCCAGGTGCAGGAGATCTTCCAGCTTGCCAACGTTATATTCGCAGCGCACATCGGCACCCTCATAACCGTGGGAATATCGCCCATAGTCCTGTCGAGCATAGTCCTGCAGCTGCTCCAGGGTTCAGGCGCGCTGAACATAGATCTCAACGACATGGAGCAGCGTGGCAGGTTCCAGAGCATACAGAAGCTCATAGCGATAATCGTTGCGGTAGTGGAAGCAGGATTTTACACTTACACTTTCGCAGGATCAGGCCTGCTGACCCCTGGCTATGAGCTCTTTGTAGTGGTAGAGCTTGCCATAGGGGCTATAATAGTCATATATCTTGACGAGATGATGAACAAGTTCGGGATAACCTCCGGAATAAACCTCTTCATAGCCGGAGGAGTGGCATACGCGATAATAGCAGGAACAGCCACTGTCCTCGCTCCGGCTGCGGCGTACCAGCTCGCCACCGCAGGCGCAACAGCAATACCACAGGCGCTGCTCGCATTCGGGCCGCTCTTCGTAGCGATCCTGGTCATGCTCATCAGCATCTACGCGTACGATATGAAGGTGGAACTGCCGATGGTCTTCAGCCAGTTCCGCGGAATTGGAGGTAGACTGCCGATCTCGCTGCTCTACGCCAGCGTCATGCCCGTAATATTCGCAACATCGATAATCATAGCGATGACCTCGCTTCTGGGCGGAGTGCTAGCTCCATACTCGGCCACGTCCAGCGCCGCGGCGTTCCTCGGCTATTACACACCGCAATATTCCACTACAGGCGCGCTCACCAATACCCTTTCAGGGGGCATGGTCTATCTCCTCTCGATAGAGACGTTCACCGAGAGTCCGTTCCCTGCAGGCTACGGAGGCGTAGGTTATACGGCTTATTTCACGTACCTTGCCACCGGCACTACGCCGCTCGTCTTTCCATGGTCGCACCTGACACCTGGCACGGACCTTGCTGCAAGCTGCACGCTTGCCAACGCCTGCGTGCTGGTGCCTGAGTGGTTCCATGTAATACTCTCGACTTTGCTTCTCGTGATACTCTGCGTGGTCTTCGGCAAGTTCTACGTCGAAATGACAGGCCAGAACCCGAAGAACGTGGCTGAGCAGCTTCAGAGCGTCGGATGGCAGATACCCGGCTTCAGGAGGGATCCGAGGATAACGGAGAGCATACTCAACAAGTACATACCCACCATAACAGTGCTTGGCAGCATCTTCGTGGGCCTGCTCGCGGCTTTCGCCAACCTGACAGGAGCTGTGGGCAGCGGCATGGGCGTCCTGCTCACCGTGGGAATAATGTACTCGCTCTACCAGCAGCTCGAGAACCAGCACCAGCTTGAGGGTTACCCTGCTCTGGAGAAGTTCCTTTCATGAATTGCATTTGGTAGGTTGATGGGAAGAATAAACAGCGTGCGGGAAGAGAAGGAGCACAAGTGGCACAGGTCTCTTGCAAGGAGGGCGCTCCTGTCAGTAATACTAGTAGGCTCTGTGCTGCTGGTGGGAACCGTAGGATTCCACCTGATAGAGGGCTATTCCTACGTTAATTCGTTCTACTTTGTCAGCATGCTTGCAACAGCAGAGGGTCCGGCTACAACTCCGGTAACCGCGCTTGGCAAGGTCTTTGCCGCGCTGATAGCCTTTGTCTCTGTTGGCGCTGTGATCTTCGCTCTGGGTTTCCTCTTCGGGCCGTTCTTCGCAAGGCTCCTGCACAGGGAGGAGAAGAGGCTCAGGGAGGAGGAGCGCAACCTCTCAAGAGACGTCAAAAGGTACAGGAAGGAGCTCTGAGTTAAAGCTTTATAAGCAGCACTTCCCAATGTTAATCCGATGAATATGGCAAGCCAAGATGGATCGAAGAGCGGAGGAAAAAACATTTTGTACATAGTAGCATACGTACTCTCGTGGATTACAGGGATAGTGGTGTTCCTGACCGCGAAGCCAAGCGAGAAGAGGTTAAGGTTTAACGGCCTCCAGGCCGTATTCCTCGGAATTGTGGGCTTCATCCTTTATTTCGTGCCACTGGTGGGAGGAATCCTGGCTCTGCTAATCTGGATATTGGGCATAGTCGCAGGAGTCAGGGCGTACCAGGACCAGGACATGGTAATACCTGTGATAGGCGACTTTGCCAAGAAGTACTCGGCCTGAGCCTCACTTCTTCCCGCTTACGAACTCGCCCAGCTTGTCTACCTGCTGGGTCCAGCCCTGCGTCATTCCCTGCAGCGCAGCCTCTGCCTTCGGCCCCCCGACTTTTGTGACCACTATGTGCAGGTTCATCTTTGTCTTCTCGCCCAGGTCCTCAAAGTCTACGGTTATGGTACTTTCAAGGAAGGTGTCGCTGGCCCTGTCAACGTCGTCCATTGCGCCTCCGGAGAATACCAGCCTGCTCTCAGGCTTCACCTCCTTGAATGCGCCTTTCATCGGCCACTTCATGCCTTCCGCAGGGCCGAGCTCCTTGGTCGCCTGCATCACTATGTAGATCTTCCCGTTCGGCCTGGGATCCCATTCGCATGTGGGATTGATCACTCCCCTTGGTCCCCACCATTTCTGCACCAGTTTCGGGTCGGTCCATGCCTTCCATACGGTTTTCTGCGGCGCGTCTAGTATGCGCGTTATTGTCAGTTCCTTCACGTTTTTCTCCATGTGCAATCACTTTTTAGCATTAGCCTTCTTTTCATCCTGTAGTACCCTGTCAAGCCTGTCGAGCCTTCCGTTCCATGTCCTTAGGGTCTTCTCGGTCCAAGCCTCAACCTCGAGGACCTTGTCCGGGTTTATCTCGTATATGCGCTGCTGCGCGCGCTTGTGGACCTTCAGAAGATCAGTCTGCAGGAGCACGCCAAGGTGCTGGGATACAGCCTGCGCTGTTATGTCGAACCTGTTTGCTATCTCAGTTGCGGAAAGCTGCCCGCTGGCTGCGACAATCTCTATTATCCTTCTCCTTCTCGGCTCAGCAAGGGCATAGAATGCATCCATGGATATATTATAAAGTAATCACTTTATAAAGTTGATGGTTTAATAGACCTTTAGCTTCCGCAGCCATGGCTTACAGTGACAATGGCCTCATCAGGAAGTAAGAGACTTGCACTTATCTCTTTTTTCTAGGCTTGGAGCTTTTCTGGGAGCTCTTCTTCGGAGATGCAAGTAATCCGCCCACTACTCCTCCGATTGCTCCGAGTATTAATCCCACAATTATTGCCACTACGGCAACGCCTGCGCTGTCCATCTTGTGAGTAAATACAGGGAATATTATGAGGACTCCCAGTACGATATATATCAGTCCTGAAACGGCACCGGCAACGGCGTTATCGGTGTGGTTTGACTTAAGCATCCACCCGGATACGAATCCGCCGATCAGCAACACGATAAAACCTATGTCATACGTTGCCGCCGACGCCGCTCCTGCTGCCGCTCCTACTATGAATTCCAGCACTATTGCTACTATTCCTCCCACTATTGCCCATTTGGCTATCGATCCCGCATCCATACAATGACCATTTTACAGTCAGTCCTAGTACGTATAAAACTAAGCAATTTATATATCTTAGCCAAAGACTCGCAGCAGCCCTTCCAGACGATAAATGCCCCGAAGGAATTGTGCAAAACCATTTAAACTTGATCATGGAAGGTATAGCGTGAATGCAGAATTTGCACTGCCGCTTATAGCCGGGATCCTTGCCCTTGCAATATCGCTGGTATTGGCCAGGATGTATGCGCAGAGGTGCAAGATCCATCTTCTGCTCTGGTCTGTCGGAATGTTTCTATGGGCGGTCTCTGACTTCACGCAGCTCTATGCGTTAATAGTGGCATGGACCGTCCCAATATACCTGATTTACTTTTTCGGTTCCATAATGCTTGCCGGATTCCTCGGTTCAGGTACGTTGTACCTGGTCTTCCCGAAAAGCCGCGTATCCGCAGGATACATGTGGTTCAATGTGGTCTTTGGAGTGGCCTTGGCAGTATCGCTTGTGGTATTTCCAATAAACACGGCAGCATTGCAGGAAGTCGTCACCGGGGCCAATCCTATAATATCCTCAATTACAAATGACATTGCCGCAATAGTCAACATACCTGCGCTCTTCACGTTTGCCGGAGGGGCGCTATACAGTTTTGTGAGGACAAGGAAGGCGTATGCGCTGCTGATCTTCGCAGGTGCGGTTATACCGGCAGCAGGAGGCACACTGGCTGCGATCTACATACCCCAGTTTCTACCGTTTACTGATTTCTTTGGGATAATCTTTCTAGGCGCAGGTTTCTATCTCTCGTTTAATGCAAAGCCAAAAAGCAAGGGTAAGTAGAGACGCTTCTATTCCCTTGTCCAGCCCTCAATATCACGCGAAGTTATGACTATCGAACTGAGGAGCCTGCGGCCTTCCGTCTCCACTTCACCGTTGCCGTGCCTGACCATGTTTATCCTGGGCATTGCATCTATCCCGAGCTCCCTCTCAAGCCTGTAAAGTTCGAACACAGCTGATGTAGTAGGGCTGTTTTCTCCGCGAAACTGCCCTTGCAGCTCCGTTATCCTATCGGCATGGTCCCTTGATATCTCTACTACTGACAGCCTATGCTCGTCCCCAGGGATCTTCCTTGACAGTGACTTCACGTAATATACAGTTTCTGAGTCATGCGTTCCTGACTCACTTGCGGCTTTAGATGCCGCTCCGTTTGCGTCCTGGCTGCGGATTCTTCCAGCACCAGTTGATCTGCCTTCGCTATGCCATGCTATTGCTGTCATATATACCACTTATCATGATTGCCGCTCCGGAACTGTGCGCGACATATCTCGCGCTGGCTGATGTACAGTTGCCTGAGAAAGACCGGTTGTGACTAGGTTTTGTAGATTGCATAAGAACCACGAAGGAAGATGATGATCTTTTAGGCTCCTATGCAGGATCCTGATGACCCTGATGATGATCCTGAACTAGAGCATGAGCTGACAGAGAATGAGCAAGCGCGAAGCGCAATGCACTCACGTTCTAGATACTCCATCTTACCACATCCCTATGTGCCAATTCCATATTTAAACCTTCGCTGCAGAAAAGTCGTTGGTTCTATTACTACGATTCTGAAAACAGTCTCGATGCCAGGTTCAATTTTATACAAGAAACGAACCCAGGCAGAAACAAGATGTGGGCCACTAACTGCGCCAGCAGAACGGCCTAAATCGTTATTTTATCTATCCCATAAATTTGGAGCCTCTATACCTTGTTTTTCCAAAAACCCATTTCAGTAGTAGGATAAAATAGCAAATTATTTATATCAGAAAATAACCAAAGTATCGATTAAAGTGGCCAATAGAATAATTGTACTTACTGGCTTTGGAGGTGCAGGTAAGTCTACATTGGCAGGCAACATAGCTACTCTCTCTCCACATTCTGAAATCCTTCTAGTTCAAGATATCATGAAAGAAAGCGCACATGCAGAGGGATTTGGCACCGTAACCTTGCTTATGGCACTGCGTGGTCCAACTAGCACTTCAGCAAGTGCGCAACCTCTACTCGTGGAGCGCATAAACGACAGTCTACAGAGAGGTGATGTTATAATCGACGAGGTGTCCTTTCATGCTCTCTTCAAAGGACTTGTAAGAACTTTTGGAAGGGAAAACCTTTTCGTGGTGAGCGTGGAAGCAGGCATAGTGGAAAGAGCACTGAGAATAAATGGCAGGGTCCAGAGCACCAAGAGCAGAACGCTTCTCTACGAGGCACAAAAGCTATTTGCTGGAGTTAGAAGGGTGATGAGCGAGGCTGACATTGCCATCAGGGAACCATCACCCGAACGCGCATTTTCAGCTTACCTAAGCGCAACAATTCATAATCCGGTTCATATTACTGCCAAGCGGGCATGACGGGATTTGAACCCGCAACCCTCGGGTCCGAAGCCCGATGCGCTATCCAAGTTACGCCACATGCCCTTTTTTAAGGAATAGACAGTGCATTAATTTATGGATATGTTTGCGGTGTATTTATAAACTTTGAATTTTATAGATAATAAAGTGATTAAATGATAACAGGATTAGAAGTAACTAAGGTAGAAGCAAACAGGAAGGTCAGCGAGGCCATAGGCAACATGAAGTTCAACATTAACTTCGAGGATGTCAAGGTTGACAAGGAGAATGTCACTGTAGGGTTCACCTTCACAGCCGTATATGAAGGAACGGGCTCGAAGGAGATAGGACAGCTCAAGATAACGGGCAACGTGATCTCTAAGGAGAGCAAGAAGGACGCCGATGAGATAACATCCGTATGGAAGGAGAAGAAGACCCTGCCTCTAAGGTATGCGGAGGACGTCATAAACCTGCTAAACTTTGAATGCGGAGCCAGGGGAACGCTGGTTGCCTATTCCATAGGATTTGCTGCGCCTTTGCCCCTATCCAGAGCCAAGCTGGAGCAAACGACCTGACCGTTGACCTGATCCTGCTATCCGCTGTTTGTGAGGATGGAGATGGAAGAAGTAGAGCTAGAAGGCATAATAATCGACGCTGGATATCTGAACCTCGAGAATAGGAGCGTCATAAGGCTCACGGTAAAGCAGAAGGACGAGGCCTTCGCTGTATTCGATTTCTCGTTTTACCCCTATTTCTATCTGGTCCCCAGCAGCAGTAACACGGACGAGAAGGTCATTGAAGGGATAAAGCTTCTTGACAACAACGAGGAGATATCCGCGAGGTCTGCCAGGAGCGTTGAGATAGGACTTAAGGGCAAAAGCGTGAAGGCTTACAGAGTAGAGGTTAACAACACGCGACATGTGCCTAAGCTCAGCGACTATCTCAGGGAATTCGGCGAGGTATACGAATACGACGTGGTCTTCTGGAAAAGGTATCTTATAGACAAGGACATCTCGCCAATGTCAGGGGTCAGGATAAAGGCGCACAGGCAGAAGGACTTGCTTGCGCTGGATTCCATGGAGAAAGCTGACGTCAAGGGCATTTCTCTCAATTACATCTGCTTTGACATAGAGACGTACAACCCCAGGGTTGTTCCGAAGCCCGATTTTGATCCAGCCATAATGATAAGCTACACCAATGGCAAGGAGGCTAAGGTCCTTACAACCAAGAAGATCGACAAGAAGTTTGTGATCTGCCTCAAGGGAGAGAAGGAGATGATAGACGCGTTTGCAGATGTTGTAAAGAAGAATAATACCGATGTGATAGCAGGGTACAACTCCTCAAACTTCGATTTGCCGTACCTACTCAAGAGGGCGGAGAAGAGCGGCATAAAATTTGATATAACGCGTTATGGTGAGGAGGCCAAGCCGGAGCACCACGGACTCCTTGAGACGGTGAAGATACCAGGAAGAACAAACATGGACGTGTACAGCGTCACGAAGTTTGTTTCTATAGTGGGTGCATCAGAGAAGCTGCTCAAGATAAACAGGTTCACTCTGGGAGAGGTATACAGGTCGATCGTGGGCGATACGAAGGTGACTGTCGAGAAGCAGAATATCTGGCAGATGTGGGACGGCGGAAGGGAACTGCTTGAGGAGCTGGCAGAATACTCGCTCAGCGACTCCCTCGCGCTCGAGAAACTTTACGAGTTCTTCCTGCCTCTTGAGGTGGAAATAGCAAAGGTCACTGGCACTACCCTGGGAGAAGCAGCGATCTCGACAACGGGACAGTTGGTGGAGTACCTTCTCATGAGGTATGCAAGGAACAACAACGAATTGATACCGGACAAGCCCAGCGAGTCAGATATTGCGTACAGGGTCGCAAACCCATTTGAAGGAGCCTACGTAAAAACCCCCGATGCAGGCATATACGATAACATAGCGGTGTTCGACTTCCGCGGGCTATACCCTTCCATAATAATAGCGCACAACATAGACCCGTCTACAATCTGCACAGACTGCACCGATTACTACGAATCCCCTGATGGGATAAAGTTCAAGAAGGCGCCTGTTGGCATAATACCGAAAGCGCTGAAGATGCTCGTTGCTGAGCGTGCCGCTGTCAAGAAAGCGTACAAGAAGGATCCGGACAGCAAGGAGCTTGCCGCAAGGTCGCAGGCCCTTAAGATACTCGCGAACTCATTCTATGGATACCTAGGGTATGCGAGATCGCGCTGGTATCACAGAGACTGCGCGAGCAGCGTGACAGCGTTCGGCAGGTTCTACATAAACAAGGCCATGGATGAGGCTGGAAAGAGCGGTTTCAAGGTCCTCTACGGCGACACGGACTCGCTCTTCATACTACTTGGCAATAAGACAAAGGACGATGCCCTCGAGTTTCTCAGAAGTGTGAACAAGTCGCTTCCAGAATCGATGGAGCTGGAACTTGAGGACTTCTACGTGCGCGGAGTCTTCGTTGGCAAGAAGGGCTCAGATGATGCGAAGGGCGCAAAGAAAAAGTACGCGCTTCTTTCAGAGGCCGGCAGGATAAAGATAAAAGGATTCGAGCTCGTGAGGCGTGACTGGTCCTTCGTGGCCAGGGAGGCGCAGAGAAAGGTTCTTGAAGCGGTGCTGCACGAGGGCAGCAAGGAGAAGGGCGTAGCCATAGTCAAGGATGTGATCGCGAACCTCAAGTCGGGCAACACGCCGCTTAAGGACCTAGTCATATACACGCAGCTCAGGAAGGGCATAGACAACTACGATTCCAAGTCTCCTGAGCTCGCCGCGGCGAAGAAGGCCGTCAAGGAGGGTTTGAAGACAAGGGATCAGGTGGAGGGAGCTACAATAGGCTACATAATAACAAAGCACGGCTCTTCGATCTCTGAG
>JASHTL010000027.1 GCA_030040595.1 Microcaldota archaeon | reverse complement strand
TAGTCACGGCCTATCTCCAGGTTCATGCCATAAGGTTCAATTCCCTTGTCTCCGTGCCGCTCGCGATCCTGAGCGCGTTCGGCATCTACTGGCTGATAGGATATGCAAGGACCAACAAGGAAGGGAGCCCCAAGCTCGCATTTGCAGCAGCAGGCCTATTTGCCTTCATAATAATGCTCAGCATCTGGATCCAGCTGCCTACCATACTGGGCTACAGCATCTCCTCGTCATTCCTGCTCAACGCTGTAAGCGTCTTACTGGCTGTCATAGTCGGCGTGCTTGTGGCGCTCAAATACCTTTATCCTGACAAGAGCAAAATGGCAATACTTGACATAGGCATCATCATAGTGGCCCTTATCTACGCAGCACTCCAGGCCCCGAGCTTCGCGCAGTACCCGACGGTAGAAGTTGCGTCCGTGCTGATGATCCTCTCCATGGTCGCCATAGCGGTAGCCGAGTACAAGTACGACGTCTCCGCGTGGTACGCCTTCGGCATGGTTTTCTTCATATTCATACTGGTGTACTACAACGCCATCTATACTGCGGGCCTGGTGCAGGCAGATTCGCTTGACCCGGCCTTCTTCTCAGCCCTCCAGTGGTTCGGCGCCAACTCACCGCAGAACGCTTCCGTGCTGACGCTATGGCCCGACGGATCGGTGGTGGAGGGCATCGCGAACAGGTCTACGATCACCGACAGCGTTGGCTCGCAGAACGCCACCGAGGCCGACGCATTTGCGGCATGGCTGCTGAACTCGTCCACAGACCCGGGCTTCATGACAAGCATATATGCGCATGGGCCAGGATACCTGATAGTGAGGCACACGTGGATGTCTGAGACCGGGGGCATATACACCGAGGCAACGGTCGCGAACCCGAACCTTGTCTCGTCCAATTATTCCTACATACAGTTCACCTCGTTCACCGAGAACGTTAACTCGACTGTCGCCGAGCTCCAGTTCACCGCGCAGCCATCATCAAGCACAGAGCTGGTCGCATACGTATACGTGGAAAAGAATACGTCAAGCAGCAGCGCGCCGCTGCAGAGCTCCATAGTGGTGTACAACACAAGCACCGGCAGATCCGTAGGCACCATCGCGCTTAGCGAGGTCACGTTCTACAACGACAGCGATGCGGCATTCAGCCAGGTTCCCGTGTCCAACGCCAGCGTGGAGAGCGCTTACATGCTCCTTCTCAATTACTCTGCGGTGCCGAGGCCCGGCGCCAGCATCAACATAACAGGAGCATACGCGATAGCGCCTGGCCTTGCAAACAGCAACATGTTCAAGGCCCTCTTCCTGTGCAACACGGCCATATGCGAGCTTGACAGCAGCGCCGTGCAGTACCAGGTGGCGTACCAGAATACGGATACAAAGATCATAAAGATGACATACAACACAAGCTCCTGAACGCAGACAAAAGCCTAATAAAAGACGAAAGCAGAGGTCTTATCCGGGCGAAATATGATGGGCCTTATCAATAGAACTGTTAAATTCTGGGAGAGCACCAGGCCGGAGGACAATGCGGCGAGGCAGGAGCGACTGGCGAGATTCGCCGCTGACAGCGCAAATCCGCTCGGCGAGAGGGTAGAAAGGTTGCGTTTCATCGAGGACCAGGAGTTCCTGAGAGGGCAGGCTGCGATCGGCGATCACCTGGATATCAGATGCGCTGCAATCAACTGCCTGCAGAACTCGCCGGCAAACTACTCGTTCCTGGTGGACCTCACCTGGGGGCACTGGGATATACCTACAAGGCTCTTCGCAAGGGATAAGATTAAGAGAATGGATAGGGCACTGACAGGTGCATTAAACGATCAGCGGCGCAGGGGACCCTAGCAGTGGGAATAAGAAGAATGACTGTGCGAAGAGTCCGTGCCCAGATTAAATCTGGAGGAAAAGAACCTTGCAGTCACTAGACGCATTGTATTATTATCCACCTGGCAATGTCAAACAGGACTAAAGATCCGATAAGGATTCCTAAACCGAAAAACAATAATCCCCTTATCCTGTTGGCTGACATATAGAACATGGCACAGGATACGGATATCAGCACTGCCCCGGCAAATATCAGATATGCGAAATTCAATGTGAATGAAGGCAACGCGCAATATGCAAAGCTGAAGGAACCTGTTGCTATCGGGGCTACGAACGAAGAAGTAACCATTCCTACAAGAAAAATATTGACATAGCCTATGCCTGCAATTGCCCTCTTTCTAAGTAAAAACGCTATAAACAGCAATATGAACGGCAACAGTTCAATGGATCCAAGAAGGGTAATGCTATAGCCTATCGGCAGGCACGGCCCCATGGGGCAGCCTGCGATATACTGGGGGTTGGTCATCCCCTCCACTATGAAATAAACATTGGATAATGCGCTTAAGAATAGCATTAGGAATATCAGGCTTGTTACTTTATTTGTCTTATAAAACAGCAGATACAGCAAGATAAGTATTATGCAAGCTACCAGGTCGGATAAAGCCAGACTATTGATCGAAGGGATCCCTTCCTGAAACAGGCTCCAGTTGAAATAAAGGGTTAAAAGCAGGGTAAATAACGATAGAAAAATTAGCGTCACTGTTCTACGCTCGGCCATAATGCCTTTATGCCAACACTGAATAAAAACATTTGCCTTCGTTCAATTTCCTGCTGACCTATCGCCTGCGCTAGCAGTTTTCAAAAATAAAGGAAAAGAAAAAGAAACAAAACCTAGTCGTCTCACTGCCGCCCGGCTCTTTACCTGCCCTTCATGTCCTTCATTGCCATCATTCCGACAGCGCTGCCGAGGAATGAGAGGACGAAGCCTATAAGCACAGCCACGAACCATGTGGTGTTGCCCGCTGTCAGTGCGACAAGGGTGACCGCCGCCGCCGTGGACGTGCTCATCGCCTTCCATGAGGCCATTCCGCCACCGCTTCCTAGCTGTGCGAAGCTGGTGAAGAAAAGAGCTATTGCGCTCACTACTGCTATGCCGTACAGGAGCGGTATCCACATTGCCGCTGCTGGATTAGCCGCCATTCCCGATCCCGGCGCTGCCCAAGGTCCGTATAGCGCAGCTACTGCAGCCAAAAAGAAGAGGCTGCCTACGAACTGCAATGCGAACCCGGCTACGTTGTTACCTGCTGCATTCTTTGCCATTGGTATCACGATACTACCACTGAAGTTAGCTTTTTAAACCTATGCCTCCCGGCCAGAGATAATTTGACAGGTGACGAAGCATGCTGGCTGGTTAAAAAGCTGGCACTGCAACGCGGCACGGAAATGCCGCATCGGCGCAGCAAAGGTATATATAAATGATATCAGAAGAAAGGAGTACTGCACAGGTTCTGGCTACAGAATGGTTCGATGCGCAATAGCCGTGTGTATAGGCACCTTCTGATCTTTGCGATGCTGGCTGCCCTCTCGGCAGGAGCTTACACGGCGAGCGGCATACCCGGTTTCAGCTGCCCGGACGGCATGCAGTGCATCATCATAGGCCCTACATACAATTCGTTCACAACAACGTACACCAACCAGTATTACGGCCCGATCAGCGCGCCTTCTACCATAAGCACAAATGACCTCTCAGAGGTCTCTCAGGTCTCGGTATACAACAACGCCACCGGTTCCTGGCTTGTGACATGCCCTGCCTCGCCGCTTCCTGCCGGCTCGACCTCCTCGGAGTACATGGACAACCAGAAGGTTTCTTACATAGCAGGCGACACATGCCTTGCAGATCCGTTGCCCCCGCTCCAGTCCTCGGTCTGGGTCGCCGCTGCCATAGTGTGGAACCCTACCACGCTTGCCATAATGGATGTCTTCGGAGGCGCAAATAGCCTCTCAACCTCGTCGACCGATTCTGTAGGGTACACCCCGAGCGTCGACGGGAATGTCGCAAATGGT
>JASHTL010000026.1 GCA_030040595.1 Microcaldota archaeon | reverse complement strand
ACACCCCAAAGCGCTTGATTTCCTGCACAGGGACATAACAAACATCACGAACTTCTTTTACAAGAAGTACGGAATAAAGAGCGATGCCGAGGCAATCCTCCAGAAGGTCCTCGGATGATCATTTCGGTATCTCGTAGCCCTTGCTCTTGAGCAGATCCTTGTCCATCAGGCTGTATCGCCATACTATGTCGCCGCGCGCGTCTCCCTGGACCACCCAGGGCTTCACCAGCACTATGTCCCGCTCCTTTACCCAGAAGCTCCTTCTCAGCCTTCCTGGTATGGAGCAGGTTCTCTGCCTGTTGTCAGAGCAGATTACAAGGAAGTTTGACGCGCCGAGCGCCTTGGCAACCTGGCCAACGGTCTCGTTGCCCTTTGGCAGCATGAGTTTGTGGGATAGACCCTGCGAGTTATCGTGTCTTTTGTACATCTCAGATCACTGATAGTTCTTGACCGTGTATATTGCGCCGCAGGCTTCGCAGACTATCACAACGTATCCGCGCTGCGTCTCGGCGATCTTCGTATCGGGCTTGTGGCACTCCTTGCATATGACATATGTCTCGAAGTATCTCCTTATCTTCTCGTTCAGCTGGTTCGGCTGTATCCTTGCGCTTATGCTGAGCGAGGCCCCGTCCATGCTTATCGGCGCCGCAAGCTCCTTTGTAAGGTACTTTGCAATCTCCTCCTTGTTCCGCCTTGCAACATCAGCCATCTGCGCGATGTTCTTGACAACAGTCTTACTTCCCTGTATCATCGCGTCAGCCTCGGGTATCTTGAAGTCGACGCTCTCGACAGAGAGCTTGGGAAGCTGCGTGAAAGCCCGGTCAAGCAACTCATCGTAACTCAGTTTAACACCGATATACATTTGCTTATTTTAGTATATATTACTATGCCTGTAAGGATCAGGATGGTAGGGCTTAGTTCTACCCTTGCGTTTCTTTCACAGCTGGCCTGAGCACACCTTCCAAGAAAGTCACTGTTTCCATATCAAGATGAGGCATTTGGTCACGATCAAGCTCTTGACCGCCTGCGAGTCTTCTAAGCGCAGCGGAGAGGCTTCGATGAAAGTTAGCTCCGTCAGTTAATATGCTTATGGTTTCAGTATTCACACGTCCTATGTTAATACGGAATAGCTCCTCATGCAACTTTGTTGCCTTCTCGCTAAGGTCTGCACAAAGTTCAAGATCTGGAGTTTCGCTCCTGAGGTTATTTTGTATGGTAACCTCTATATCAAATATCGTGCTTAGAGGATGCGATATTTCGGGTTTTACAAGAGCATGAACAAGGCTTTCTAATGCTTTGATTCTCTCCTCAGGTGAAACGACACTCCTGCGCGTGATGGACATATGATCAGAAGACGGTGGCTTTTCATGTTATATAAACATTCTGTCAGTTTTCAATTCTGCTAGAGGCCGGAAACATTAAGGAGTATGAAGGGAAGAACGCCGAAGAGCACCGTGCACGCTATTAGGAAGATTCCAGCGTATATTATGCTTCGGCTAAGGTCCTTGTACGGCTCCACCTTTGACTCAGGTCCAACAAACACCCTCTCGACTATCCAGAATAGTACCGCGCCAAGCAGGACAATGCCAGCCAGCGGTATCAGCCCGATCAGCCCGAATACCTTGAATGCGCCCAGGAAGATGAGTAGGTCGCCGATGAAGCCCGAGGTGAGAGGCAGGCCTACAACAGCGAACGCGCCTATTATGAACATGTACGATAACGCGGGGAACCTGGCCATGACCCCTGTTATCTTCCTCCACTCAAGCGTGCCGTATGTTTCGTCGAGGGCGCCGGCAATCAGGAAGAGCAGCGAGATCGCGAACGCATGGGCCATCATGGCATATATGGCGCCGGAATTGCCAAGCGCATTAGACGCTGCTATGCCTATGCCTATTATCCCCATGTCGGTTATGCTTGTGTACGCTATCAGCCTCTTGACGTTATTCTGCCTGAAGGTTACCGCTGCCGAGTATATGGTTGAGAATATGAATATCGCTGCTATGTACAGCGAGTATGTGTGTGCCAACGGCAGTATGAGGAAGAGCAGGAGAAGCCCGTAGCCTCCGAACTTGAGCAGCACGCCGGCGAGTATCATGCTTCCCGTGGTGGGAGCCTCAGTATGCGCATCAGGCAGCCAGGTATGGAACGGGAATGCGGGCATCTTTATCATGAATGCAAGGAGCAGCATTACGAGTATGATGAGCTGCTCAGACTGCGGTATTTTTGAGGCTGCCGCAGCGACCGCGTTTATGTTGAATGACGACGCACTAGAGTAAAGCAGCAGTATCGCTATGAGCAGAAGCAGGCTCGAGACAAGCGAGAATATTATGAACTTTATCGCGGCATACCTCCTCTCGTATCCGCCATACATGAATATGATGAAGAACATCATAATCTCCGCCACTTCCCAGAAAACGTACAGGAAGAAGAGGTTCGCAGAGAGGAATACACCCAGGGACGCGGCCTCCGCAACGAGGAAGAGGATGTTGTAGAGCCTTGACGTCTTTATGAAGTATCTGCCGACCAGCGACGCGGCGAAGAAGACGATTGCGGTCATCAGCGTAAGGATCAGCGTGAATTCGGTGAACTGAAGTCTGAACGCTATTCCCAGCGAGCTTATGTACGGGAGTGTATAGCCAACCGCACTTATGCCCAGCACGTAAGCAAACAGGACCGCAAGTGCGGTGAGTATCAGCGTGATTGCCGAAGCTATGATGGCTATGCTGTAGGACTGCCGCTCCTTTGCGAAGAGCGTGACTATCGCAGCGATGAGAGGGAGCAGTATTATGAGAGGCAGCAGGAGCATCCGTCAATCAACCCATTTGATATGTTCATTAAGTATAATAATGATTCAGCTTCTGCCGTACCTTGAGAGGAAGTTGAGGTACTCGCCCATCACCATATTAGGCGCAGAAGGCCTTGTCTCCGTTATTCTTTGTTCCAACTCTTCCTGCGTTATCTCCACTTCATCGTCGCTGTCAAGGCTTGCCTCAAGCGCGTTCATCTTGACCTGCCTGCATATGTTGGCTATGTCCGCGCCAGTGTACCCGCTCGTCCGGTCCGCAAGGTCTCCGAAGTCGATCTTTTTGGAGCATGGCGCTTTGCTCAGGTTCTTCCTGAATATCTCCTCCCTCTCCTCCTTGCCAGGAGGAGCAACCATTATCAGCTTGTCAAAGCGGCCGCCGCGCAGCAGCGCGGGGTCTATGCTTCCAGGCCTGTTGGTAGCGCCCACTACGACTATGTTACCCATGTCCTTTATGCCGTCCATCTCGGTAAGGAACTCGCTCGTTATCTCCACGCCGAGCATCGCGGCGTTGTCCCTTGACGGAATCAGCGAGTCTATCTCGTCTATGAATATCACCGCAGGCGCATTCTCCCTGGCCCTGTCGAAGGTCTGCTTTATCGTGAGCATGGCCTTGTCGATCCCATACTTGCTTATCTCCGCACCTGAGAGCGTAAGCATCCTCACGTTACCCATCTCGTTCGATACCGCGCGCATGAGCATGGTCTTGCCCGTGCCAGGCGGCCCGAAGAGGAGTATCCCCTTGATATTCCTCACATCATACTTCTTTAGCAGGCCAGGATGAAGCATCGGTATCTCTATAGCTTCGTGGACGGCCTTCTTTGCCGCTTCGAGCCCGACCACGTCATTCAGGGTTATCTCATTCTCGTCGGTCTCAACCATCTCCGGGTGCGTCCTCCTCTCGTAGTCTAGCTTGAACTGCGCGTACATCTCTACCTGCGATATGCTCGTGGACGGTTTTGTCTGGCTTATGGTGGAGATGAGGTCCTGTTCCGTTATCTCGAAGACCTTGTTTGTCTTTATCGCGTCTTCAGAGACTATCCTCGCAGTTTCGTCGCACACGTTCTTTATGTCCGCGCCGGAGTACCGGTTTGTGAGCGACGCAAGCCTCTTTATGTTTATGTCCTTCGCTGCGGGGAGCCTCTTCAGGTAGTATCCGAATATCTCCTGCCTGCCCTTCTCGTCGGGGAGCGGCATGTAGATTATCTTGTCGAACCTGCCAGGTCTCATTATGCTCTGGTCCAGCAGGTTGGGCGCATTTGTAGAGCCGACTATGACCACACTGTCTATCTTCTGGAACCCGTCCATCTCGCTGAGGAGCGAAGAGAGGAGCTGCCTAGCCTCGTCGCTCTCCTTCGTCTCCCTGCTGCCCGCTATCCCGTCTATC
>JASHTL010000025.1 GCA_030040595.1 Microcaldota archaeon | reverse complement strand
GAGCAACTCTCTTGCGCGGCCTCCTGCTTGCTCTTCAAGACCCTGCTGGCGCAGCGCTTCGTCCTTATGGAATTCCGGTTGCCTTTGTCTCTGCAATGTGCGCATTATATCAGCCACATATTTACCTTTACATGCTCCACAGTGATACTGGTCCGTTCATCATATTTAAAGTCAGGAAATGGCATTGCACACTTGTGCGAGTATATAGAAAGCCGTATATATGAAAATAGGATTTTAGTTTCTATATTGACGCTATTAAGGAAATTACAACAGATGCGGTTCTTCTTTCAGCTGGCAAGATTAAGAATAACTATGGCCTATTTGGATTTATGGACTCTGCGGGGATCGCACCCGCGACCTTCCGCTTGCAAAGCGGACGCTCTACTACTGAGCCAAGAGCCCTTGAGATATTCTTTGCCCATTATGCCTTTTAACCTTTCCGTGTGCGCACTTGCAGCGCCTGCCAGCCCATGACGAGGGAATTCGAACAATTGCGATACCTTTAAATAATTATCTAATGCAGTAAGGAGATTGCGTCAGTAATCAAACATGGTGAAATTGATGGCCAAGAAAAAGGATGAGGAAGAGGAAGAAGACGAGGATGAAGACGACGAAGACATGGAAGACGACTTCGACGACGAGTCTGAAGACGACTTCGACGACGATTCCGAGGAGTAACGGTTTTAGTTTTTATTGTTATTATCATCTTATCCTGATTGCATTAAAATGGCTATGCAGAGCGGAAGATGTCAGCGCTAGCTTTCGTGCTCATCGTCCTTGTGATCTTCGTCTTCGTGTCTCTCCTCTCTATCGTGCTCCTCCCCCTCTGTATGCTCAGCGCCGTCCCTTCTTCTTTCTGATTCACTCTCATGACCCTCCTCTCCTCTCCTTTTCTCTGCGTTCTCGCGCTCGTCTTGCTGGCGATGTTCCTCCCTGGTCATCTCCTGGTCAGTTTCCTTTGCCTTCTCCTCGCTTTTTCTCTCCTCCTCTTTCTCGTTTCCCTCTTTCTTTCCCTTTTTCCTCTCTCTTCCCCTCTTGTACCAGTCCTTGACTGCTCCTGCAGCTCCCCTTTGGCTTTCAAGGAATTTTCTCGACTTGGTCCTAGTCCTATAACCTTCAGCAACCTCTCTTTTGACTCTGTCGTACTCATCTTTCAGCTCCTGGTTTTTAGGGTCACTCTTCCACGCATTCCTAGCGTTGATAAGGTCATCCATGGTCTTCGGATTCTTTACTGTCGGAACCGAGTCGTCCTTAGGGGCTGCGTGAGGAGGCGTCCAGTCGCGCTCTCTACGACCTTTCTCCTGTCTCCGTTTTGCACGTCTTGCATATCGCCTTACATACCTTATGCCTCTGGCCTCCTTCCTTTTCCGGCTAGACGGATTGAACGTGTGCCACCTGCTTCCTGCCCTGCTCTTATGCTCTGAGTCTATGGTGAGTTTCTTGTCCAGCTCCGCAGACCTTCGTGAATATTCTGCGTCTTTAGGCTTGTCCTTATATTCTTCCTCGAGTTGCCTCCTCTTCGCGGTCATGGACGGTGGCACGAACACAGCGCGCGGTTGGGTTGCTTGATTTACGGCATTGCGCACCTGTTCTGCAGAGGCTTTGGGCTTTTCTGACTTCTTTCCCTTTTTGCCCTTGCCTCTTTTCCCTTTACCCGCACCTGCCGCGCCGGCTGCAGCGGCTGCAGATGCACCTACAGCCGGGGCAGTAGGGCCGCCTTTTCCCTTATTTCTCGCACCACGGTAAGCCTTATAGGCCCTTCGTCCAGCCTTGCCTGCGCCCCAAAGAGGGACTACCCACCTTGCCAGTTTCCTTGTCACTTTTCTGCTCACTGAGCCTCCTTCTGGTTTTACTACAGCCCATGCCGCAGCCCCAGCAGCCCTGCGGCGCGAGCCCTCTCCGCCCACTACCATCCTGACAAAGCGTCCGGAGCGGGATTTATCGTCATCCGACATTTTGCCTTTTGCCATAGCCTTTGCCTTGTCCTTCATGTAGTCGGTGCCGGGAATCTGGTGAGACCCTATCTTGACTCCTTTCTTAATGCGTCCTTTTACCCTTGCCATTACTCTTTTCCTGGATCCGGTAAATTTAATGTCAGAGGAGCCAGGACGTTGGCTCAGATAGAAGAACCTGCCCAGTGCAGTCCTTCCTTGTATAGATGCCCTTCCTGCGCCGATTCCTGCCAGTGTCGCTATTCCGAATACGTTGAAGATACTGAATCCCCTTGTGGCGCCTGCGGCAGCGACAATGAGTATGACGATTATAATTAGGGGTATCAGCGAGTCTATTGCGCCAACGGAGAATAAGACGCCTATAATAAGTTCTAGCATCCCATCGCCTGCAAGCTACAATAGGACCGATTATGATATAAATGGATATGTGGAGGCATCGCCACTCTATGGAAGTAGATCATACTATAATCTATACTCAGGCATGAGTCGGTAGCCATGGTACGTGCGGATTATTGAGAGGGTCACGGGGTTGGAGGCGTACCTGTCGGAGGCGTTTGCGCAACAATTGGCACCACCTCTACTTGCGCGATTTTAGGCATGTCGGCTGTGATCTCTACAGGATTCTCTGACCTGAACACGCCCTGCAATGGCTGTGCATGCTGCCAGTGGTCTGCGAGACTCTGCAGAACAGCAAGGACCGTGGGCTCGTCTGTCAACACTTTCATCAAGGAATCGACCACACGCTGGTCATAGGCCTTCAGCATATCCAGGAGCGCCTGGTTGTCCTGGGTCTCCTGCAGGTTCCACATATTGTATATGGTGTTGCCATTCTTCGTCAGGTCCTTGATAGCGGACTCGGATACAACCATTGCGCTGCCGCCAGGCGATGTGGCCTGACCGTTGAGCTCGTATATCTTGGTTCTTGCATCTTTCAGTATTTGCGAAATGACCTTCTGCCCCTGCGTGTCTAGCATGCCCATGTGCAGATGCCCCACAGCATAAAGGCGAAGTGTATCGGAATTGAGGTCGTCGATAAGCAAGTTTACATCGCCTGTGCCGTGGCCGCTTGCTATGTGCTTTATATCGTCGATCTTGACTGCCAGCTCATCGGCCATGTTGCCCATCTTTGTAAGTATTGCATCCCTGGCCTGTCCGCTTATAATCGTGGCCTCGAACATTGCCAGTTTCGCCGTGTTGTTTATCCCATACTGCGCTATTTCGCCGCCGCTGATGCCCATCAGCCTGTGCAGTTCAGAATTTATGTCTGCGTTGGGTTTGCCCTTTGGCCCGATGTTGTTCAGAGCTTGCAGATATACCTGGGAAAACGCAAGGTTGTAGTTCCAATTCTTGAGGTCATTCATCACGGTTCCGCGCGTGTTGCCGTCCGCTTCCCCTACATAGACATTTTCAAGTATCTTCAAGACCTTGTCCAATTGCTGGTCCACACTCCTGGCAGGGGTCAACGCCTGGCCTGCCTTGTACTTGAAACTGCCTTTGCCACCGCGCGCACTGTCACCTCCTTGCTTTACCAACTCTCTTCCGGCTTCATCAAGGGCCCTGAATAGAGTATAGATCTGACTCTCCTCTGTCCTTGCATTCGTGTCCACGACACGCTGCCAGGCCCTGTGCCTCTTTGTAAACGCATGGCCTATGACACCCCACGCCTTGCTGTTGTGTTCGCGTATGGCCTCATTGACCTTCTTTATCTTCATTCCCTCGTCGTACGATGGCGAGTTTAGCAGATCCTTTGCGAATTGCCTTACCTTATCTGCAGTCTCCTTGTCCCACTCGGACACATTCCTGCTCAGCATTCCCTGCTTCATAATCTGACTGATCTCATAAGCGGCCTTGTACCCTCTGTTGGGTTGGGGTGCCGTTCTGCCTCCGAGTGCCGCAATGTCCTCAGGTTCGAGCGGCGCGCCACGCAGGCTCTTCTGAACAGCCTGTTCCAGCTTCGTTCCTATCTGTTCGGTCGGCTCCAAAGTGAAGCCTTCGTATACTTTTACCTCCATCCTGTTCATGATTGTACTTAGCACATTCTCCCTGAGGTGCATTTCCACCAGTACATTCTCGCTCTGCCTGGCGGTCTTGGCGAGGTCTATTGTAAGGCCTGCTGTGCCCTCTATCGGATGAAGTCGTGCTGGCGCCCTAACATTCATTTTACCACGCTATAACCTATGAAGATCATGATATTTAAACTATACCTCTGTTTTGCCCTGTCTGACAGCTTCTTTATTCCTAAGATATTTCAATGAACCATCAGGGTTAGCGCCTTTTCCTGTTCCTGCCGCGCCTGGAGTGGGCGTGATGCACCATGAACATGGCTGCTATTGCAGCTACAATCCCTATTATCAGCGATATTGCGGTTATGTCGCCGTAGCTCAGGAGGAACTCGCCTATCTCTGTAGACACTGCACTCTCGTTCGGCGTCCAGAAGTAGTTGTATACCGGGAACTGGACGTTTAGAATAGGGTTGCCATTATTATTGGCAGCGCCAGGGTCATACGCCAGTCCGAGCTGGTGCTGGTCCGCGGTTATCGGCTCAGGAGGAGGCCATCCGAAGTACCGTGCATAAATCGTGATGGAGCCCTGGCCGCACGCGAGCACGTTGACCGCGAAGTCTCCCGCGCTGTTAGTGGTTACGGGCTGGAAATTCTGCTGGGTGATCAGGCCCACTTGTGAGGTGCACGTGCCTGTGCCGTTGGTAAAGAACGGCACGCAGTACTCGGGCTCGCCATCCGCGCCGGTAGGGCAACTTGTGCCATACCAGATGTTCCCGTCAGGCGTGTAGCCGCCGCTCGGAAGCGGTATGCCGTCGCTGCCAACGCCATTGCGCTGGTATATGTTGCAGTTGAAGTTGGGCTGTTCCAGCAGGCTGTTCGGCTGGGCAGGACATAATCCTATCGAATTTATTGAAGGCGAATACGTGGGGGTGTTTGCCACAGTCGCCTCGATCGCGCTGCCCGAGGTAGGATTGGCAAGCAGGCAATTCTTCGTCAGTACGCTGTTCGCCGAGAATGCGCATATGACCGCCTGCTGCGGCGATGCAGGCAGGCCGTTGTAGAGATAATTGACATTGGTGTTGTAGTATAGGTAGATGGGGCTGTCCATCAGCGGGACGTAGTTGCCGTATACGTCCGTCGTTCCTGCTGTTCCGTTTATAACCAGCATTGTCTGGTTTGCCATCGCGTTTCCCGTTATCGAGTTGGTCTCGATCAGCGGAGTGACAGTGATCCCTATGTTGGTCACCCTTGCCACATCAGCGTCGATAGGCACGTATATGTCGTTGTTGAACTTGTCGTTGAGCGAGTATACAAGGCGCTGGTATCCCTCCAGGCTGAGCAGCTGGCCGTCGGCGCTGTATATCCCGTTGGCGTTTATCACGAACTGGAGAGGCCCTGAGAATACGAATCCCTGATACCACTCAAAGAGCGAGACTGTTGAAGGGTTGAAGACCTCGTTGAAAGCGAAGTAGTAATCGAGTCCTGTCTCGCTGTTCTGCAGGTCCGCCAGCGGGGCCGCTGCCTGGGTTCCTGTCACAGGAGGGGTTAGTTGTACTGACTGCACCGCCTCGAACGCAGGCAGTCCTGTGGCGCCCTGCGTATACTTTAGCTGGTTGTACTTGAGCCACTGGATGCCAGTGAGTATTGCCTGTGAGTCTGTGTCAGGCCCGGTTGTCACGTTCAGGTAGACATCTCCGAAGACCCTGTTCGAGTAGAGGTTGAACAGAGCCGCGAGAGGCAGTATCACGTTCGCGTCGCTAAGCTGAGGCGTATAGTATGAGTCGTTGAGCAGGTACTCCAGGTATGTTGCGCCTGACTGCACATCTGAGGTGTACGCCTGGGGCGACGCGATGGATGAGACGTTGTATGCATCGTAGGAAACGCTGCCGCTACCGCCGCCGCTAACCGTGTATGTGCACGGTTCTCCCGAGACGCTGGACTGGCCAGATCCCACCGGGTTCCGCGTGTATGTGTACGTGAGCGTGTACGTATACGGCGTCAGGATATAGCCAGGCACGCCGCTGCTGAGCGTTGTCACCGGGAATGCGCTAATCCCAGTAGTGCTGGGTTCGCTTACCGTTGCAGTCGTCAGGCTGTCAACGCTGTTTAGATCTCCTACGAACGGACATGAGCTTGGTATGGTAGGTGGATTCTGCTGCGGGGTCTTCGACGCTGACTGGCCGATCGTGTTTGCGCAGTATTTGTTTTGGTTCAGCGTTGAGCTTCCGGACTTGCCCTGTGCTGCAGTCGCGCCTCCGCTCTGATAGAGCTGGGTCACTGAACTGAGCTGGAGCGAACCTGTGCTCTCAAGTTCCTCCAGGGGATCGACCATAGTGGCTATAGGCGCAAGGATGTTTGCAACAACAGTATGTTGTGTGCATATCAATGTGCCGCCTTTGATGCCGCCGACAATGGATGTGGCAGAGGTCTCGCAGTCGGTGGGAGGGTACTCCGGCGACTGGCTGGTATAGTTCTCAGGGTCGAAGTCCATTACCAGCAATTCTGAGTGCGTAGTTGCTATAGGTTCAGGGCCACCACTTACAGACTCATACACACCAGGATTAGGGAAGAGTATGGATACGAAATCGCCGTAAGATGCAGAGAATCCTATTCCGCTTATGGTAGGGAAGTCATTGTCATAAGAATCGCCAGTATCAAATGCCCCAGGATCCTGTGAACCGACTTTGTAATTAATCAGTTCAGGACCTATTGGAGGGTATGCACCACCAAAAGAGGCAACGCTGCCGTCAAACTGCGGCACTCCTACAGCGTTAGGACTTTCGGGGTTGTAGGTGCATGCCGAATCACCGCAGAATGTGACGGCCCAGCAGGCATCCGGGTTAGAGATTGAGTCGCAGCCTTCTTCGGATATGTTTGCCGAGAGTATCCAGCCATAAGGAGGATACAGTATAGCGTTTGCATCGTTATATTGAGTTGGCTGGGAAGGGGTTGGTCCACTCCACTCTCCCAGGTCGTTGAACAAGGTGGGGTTGATAGGCACATCTTCGCCAGTTGAGTTAATTATCCTGAGATCAATCATCTGGAACCAGAGACCTGAGCCGGCATGTACTGCGTGGGGACCGCATTCGGACTCGCCAAGCAGGCATGTCGCTGCTTCTTGCGGATAATTTGTAGGTCCAGGTCCGTCATTCCAGTCATCGAGCACAAAGAGGTAGCCGTCGACATCCTGTATCGCAAGCGGATGATGGTTGCTTATGTTGTCGAGTTCAGATGGGCCATAGTCGACAAAGCCCCCATATTGGTTATTTGGCATTTCCAGCATATCTTCCAATTTCGTATTGTGTGTTATACCGCTGTTTGAGAGGTTCGCACCGACACCGAAGAGGCCACCGTTGTACAGGTATTCGTATATATTCAAGGTTGGCAAAGGTGCGTTACCTCCGATCTCGGTGGCGCTGCTCGTGCTTCCTCCAAGCGCCTGGTAGTCTCCGAATGCGAGGTTGTAGTATGATTCCGGAGTCAGCGAGTTTCCATCAATTACGCCTATCAGGCCCCACGTGGGTGTAGCAAGGTAGATTTCGCTGCCGGTAGGCGATACGGCTATCTCATCGTACATGTTAGCGTTCATTCCCCATCCGCACGAGATCATCGGTCCTTCGTCTATGTAAGAAGCCCTGTACGTGGGATTTCCAGTGAGGACATTCCCTATGACAACAAGGGCAGGTATGCTGAAGTAGTAAGGGGAAGCACCCTGCCCGCCATTGGATACTGGTGCAGGGCTGGTCGACGAAGGTGACTGGGCCTTGCACGCATGAGGGCCATTTTGCACAAAGGTTGACGCAGTTACTTGGTCATAGCCTATTATGTATATGTTGCCTTGATCGTCCACGCTTATGTTGAGTGGTACGAAGCCCTCGTTCTGTATGCCGCCGTATTGGTTGCCCTCGGTATCGGTGAAGCTCGACGGGTTCGGCAGGACAGTGCCCGTGTCTATCGGTATCTGCGAGATTATGTACACGTTTGCATCCTGGAGCGCCTCGGTCTGGTCCCAGTATGTCTCCCACGAGTTCTGCCATGACGATGCTGATCCAGAAGTTGTCACCTCTTCAGGAGTTGTCACAGAATCGGGCTGCTGGTTTGCAAGGCTCGTGTTGTAGTATCCTGCAGGAATGTCCCTGAGCACGTCTACATCAAAGCCCGACGATGCGCAGTAGGTGCAGCCTGGCGTGGTGGAAGAACTGCTTGCGCTGCTGCTACTGCTGCTGGTGCCGCTACTGGACGGGCCTTGTATTCCCGTCTCGCCCTGCCAGTAAGACTCAGCCTGGGTCACGTACGACGGGCTCTGCAGTGACTGGAGCATGCCGCAGGTGGCAGGCGCCGGCGCGGAGCATGTGCCCCACGTTGCAAGCTCGTCCTGTACAGATGCAGTATCGTAGTAGGAAGGCGGCGCGCCGTTCTCAAGGCCCTGTAGTATATCCGGATAATATGATTCCTGCAGTGATTCTGTGAGAGCCAACTCTCCCTGTGACCCGTCAGAGAAGACCGATATTGGGTACCCAGGCTTGCACGTGCCGGGATATACGACCAGGCAGTTTGCAGTGCATGCCACATCAGGCCAAGGGGGGTTCCCTACGCATGCTGGCGGAGGCGTTTCCTCGACACTCAATGGATTGTAC
Organism: Microcaldota archaeon; assembly: GCA_030040595.1. GTDB lineage: Archaea > Micrarchaeota > Micrarchaeia > Micrarchaeales > CABMGC01 > JAKAVK01. The sequence continues at coordinate 2,097 of JASHTL010000025.1, read as the reverse complement.
CATGGCTGGTCCGGGTTGTTTCCGAGCTCAAGCTGGGGGCTCTCGAACTCGCCCCAGACCGTGAACACTTCCAGATCATTGGCCTGAATCGTGGGATTCGTTATGCCAAGCTCGTCAAGCACGCATGTAAAGAACTGCTCGCCGTCTATAGTGCTAGAGGCGTCTGTGCCTGGGCAGCTCGTGCTGCTACTGCTGCTGCCACTACCGCTACCGCTGCTGGTGCCGCTGCCGCTGCTGGTCGTTGGAGCGGCAGTGAGCGCAAAGATATAGTTGTTCGGCGCAGTGGCAAGAGACATGGCGTTAAAGGTATAGACTCCTGTTGTTGCCCCGGCAGAAGTGCTTCCGGAAGAGGCGCTTCCGCTGCCGCTAAGATCAAGCGAGCTCCAGTCTATGCCTCCGCCTCCTTGTGCACAGTTCGGCCCGGAGTAGCTAGTAGGCATATACTGGCAGTATGCGCCTTCATTATAGGTGCCCCAGAAGCCGCCAGGAGTGCCACCATTCTCTTGCCAGTACTGATATGCCCATTGCATCGAGCAGAGCGGGTTGTAGTATATGCCTGCCCATTCAGTGCCTTGGCCGTAGGTGCTGCACGAGGTCGGCGAATAGTCCCCTACAGGAAATGAGCAATATGAGTCTGTGTGGCAACCCTCCTGGAGAAGGCCAACTGCCGCGCACGCGCCAGGGCTTCCCGCGGACGGAGGTGGGTTTCCGTTCGAGCATACTGGAGGGCCGGTTCCTACAGTAAGACCTATTTCCGTCTCTCCGGGGGAAAGGCTGCTTTCCGCGTCGGCTATAGATACTATTATCTCGAGATTGGTGCCGGTAAAGCCTGCCTCAACTGCGCAGTCCACAGCCACCTGCGGGGAGATAGTTGCCGGATTACCCTCGTAGTCTGTGTTCGGGCACCCGTTGCCTGTCCCGCTGGCTCCGCTTCCGGAGATCGGTGCGCCGTATTCCGTGTCTATGATGTTGGAAGGCTGGCCCAGCGTGGGGTGCACCAGGCCTTCGTTCAGCTGGTTCGTGTTGAGGAAGAACGGCGTTGTCAGTCCGTTGTACGATGCGAAGAACTCGCTGCTCACGTTTATCGGGAACGGGTCTATGTCATTTGGCGGATTGTCGTAATTCAGCGGACTGTACGTGTCATATGTCATATTGAGGTTTATGTTATCCGGTGACGACGGCACTGAGAGGTTGTAGTTGTAGAGCAGGTACGGGAGCACCTCGGTGTCGAACTCGCCGTCAGGGTAATAATACGGTATCTTGCCGTTCTCGAAGTCGCTGGCCGTCACTGTGAGCGTTACCGAGTAGTAATAGGTGCACGTCCATGTCACTGTCTTCTTTGTTTTGGGATTCGTCTTAGTGTTAGTCTGCTGGTAGTAGCAGCAGTTCGAGTTGCCTTGGGAGTATGTTCCGCTCAGCTTGACGCCGCCGGAAGGCACGTCCGCCATATCGGCATACTTCGCATACCACGTCCATAGTCCCTGCTGCAAATTCGATGGCACGCCGTCAAATATGTTAGACACTGAGGAATAGCCGTTCGCCACATTTCCGTCCACGCTGGGCGAGTATCCCAGCGAGGCTGTCGAGCCCTGCGATAGTGCATAAGCTCCGCCAAACGGCTGCACCGTGGCGAGCACGGTAGGAGACCACTCGATCTCAGCAGCAACCCATGCAGTTGATGTCAGCGGAGGCGAAGGGTTTGCCAGGCATGCGTCGCCTGCTATGTACGAGACTTCGCCAGTGTACATGTATTCTTCACCGCCGGATCCAGGGCTCTCCGGGCATGTTACCAGCCATGCGCCTGTATTGTTGTTGGATATTGCGACCTGCGAGACTTCTGACAAGTCTTGAGTCGTTACCACTGTTGGCTGGCTAAGGGGCGCATAGTACGTGTCTGGCGTATAAGTGGTAGTGAATGATTGCGTTGTAGGGCCTGCCTGAGCACAGGTGGCAGTGGGGCACTTGAAACCTGCGAGCTGCGCGGAAAATGCGGATGAAGCAATCGACAGTATCAACAAGAATGCCAGCGGAGCGGTCCTGTACCCATAGCCAATGCGCATGAAACCAATCGGAAGGACTTTTTCCCTCTGCCTTCAT
>JASHTL010000024.1 GCA_030040595.1 Microcaldota archaeon | reverse complement strand
ACTTTCTGGTAAGGAACTTTTCCTGCAGGATGCATAACCCAAGCAGTTGCATTTAGTTGCAGGCTTGCCATGTGCTGATCTAGGATAAGCTTCTTTCCATTCCCGGTTAGATCTTTTGAAACCTCAAGTCTGTCTATTTCTGCGTATCCGCTCACGCCTGAAGTGTAGGTCGGGTAGAACTGCCGTACTTTGGAAGGTACGGTGAACAGTCCGAACGAACCGATGCCCACCGGCTGGTATGCAGACACAGGCACGTTTGAGTGGTATTTGATAGTTGTAGGAGTTTGGGGATGTGTGGCGTGGGGAACAAACTCGATCACTGCGACAAATGCCCATGGCACTAGGGCTGCAGTTGCTATGTATATGCGAGAGCGCCTCTTGGATCTCCTGGCAGCTTCGATTTTGTCCGTCTCCTGGGAAACCTCGTCTTCTCCCCTCTTTATCTTTTCAAGGTTCTCCGGCCTTGCGCTTACTTGGACGTCATAGCCCCTCCGTCTAAGATAGTTCATGGCTGCAGCGTCATCCTCCCACGATCCTTTCGGACGGAATACCCTCTTGGCCATTATCCCCTTATTCCTTTTCTCTCTTTTATGCCTTTTCTCAAACTCTAACTGGGATAAACAGCTTATGCCCTCTTGTTCAACTCTTCCAGCAGCGGAGCCATTGGCGCATTTCCATGCGGGACTTTCTGACTGTACGAGTTTCCGGTAACGACTTCGTACCTGTAGTTGGATGGCATGAGCATTATGTTGTACGCCTTCTCAGTAGTGACCACAGCCGCCTGGCTGCTTCCTGATCCGGTTACCGTCAGCGGCAGATATTCCCCATCCTTCTTGAAATAGAGCGCTATACTTGCTTCAGCCTGGTTGAATATTGCAATGTCTCCCTGGCCTGGCCCGCCAAAGACAAGTTGCGCAGGGCCATAATTTGCCGTGACGTTGAAGTATCCCTGCGTGGGCCCTTTTGTAAGTAAAAGCGTCATGTCGTCGAAGTCTTTTATCGATCCGGTTTTGGGGTTCTTTCCCACAGCGTAGTCGAATTGGACTACAGGCTCCTTCTGTCCCGCGATGTTCATTGCCAGGTATATGCTTGTTCCGGGTGAGTAGCTTACCGGCCTGGTCTCATATGTGTAATAATAATTTGACATGTATTCGGTTATGCCACCCCTTCCGGAAACCTCGCTCTGGCTAATAGGCATGGTTGGGAGAGCAATTACATAGCGCCCGTCCAGAGCAAACCTTGTAATCGTATTAATGCTGCTCTTAAAACTGACCGTCGAAGGTTTTGAAGTGTTGAATTCGGCAGTGTCTTGAGCCCACAGCACATTGAACTCTGGCAGCACTTTGTCGCCTAACTTCACTTCCGATTTCGTGTAAATCGTGGCGTTTAACTGGAGGCTTGCAAGGTGCTGTCCGTACGTTTCATAAGTGCCTTTCCCGTTAAGGTCCTCTGAGACGTTAAGCTTCTCTATTTTTGCATACCCAACCAGTGTCTGAGTCCTTTCCGCAGATAATGGAGCATTGGCAGTAGGAGCGTATCCTATCGAGTCTATTCCTACAGGCTGGTATGCGCTTGCAGGCACGCCTGATTCATATGCGACCACACGAGGAGTCATTACTTCAGCTTCCAGCGCAAGGCCCAGTACAGCTATCCCGAAGCCTGCGAACGCTCTTCTGATATTTCTTCTCTTTCTATCTTGCCGGCTCTGTTGATCCTTGTCCCCTCTTTTGATACCTTCTAGGCTCCTTACTGCGGCAAAGGAAGCCCGTGAAGTGAGTGTGCTCTGATCATCGACGACAAATAGCCTCGAAGATGCGGCATCCCTATGGAGATCACCCCTTAACCTAGCCATACCCAACGGTAAGACATCTGTTTTCTATCTTTTATATCTTTTCTAAGAGTCTCGAACCGCACTTACGGAATATTTCCTGCCTCTCCACGTCACTTCGCCCAGGCTGTTCGCGATCAGGAGGTTTGAGAGGTAGAGGAACGGCATCATAGGCACTATAAGCAAGATCTCCCAGTAAGCCTTGCCTGCCCTTGCATATGTCTTCCAGTAGCTGCGCAGCAGGTGCAGGAAGTAAATAAGGAAGATTGGAGAGACGAATGCGGAGAGCAGGATTCCTGAAACGAAAAGCACTATCTCTGAGGAGTAGTATAGTATACCGAGGTATAGGTTTTTCCTGTAGCCCAGGAGGGTCCATGCGGTCTGCCTGTTGGCCCACTCAGCGAACACCCTGAAGTTGTCATCGGAGTTTACACGAGGCTGCGATTCTTTTGTGTATGCTATCTTCATGCCCTTCCTCTTCGTAGCCATGGTCACGCATATGTCGTCGGATACGGCAAACCTGCTCTTTGTTGCGAGGTCGATGAACCATTTGTCGACCAGCTCCTTCTTGAATGCAAGTGCGCCGCCCCACCCGAATCTCGACGATTCCGATTCGAGCAGGCTCTCGCCCACGAATCCCCATACCATCTTGACCTTGCTCCAGAAACCCCCTACAGGGTTGAAATAGGGGAACATTGTTGAGGCTCCGACGCCCTTTTCCACCATTGGCGCTATTAGGCTCTCAAGCCAGAGCTTGTCAACCTCTATGTCAGAGTCGGCAATTACATATACGTCGAAGTCCCTGAATCTCTTGAGGGCTGTGAGTATGGCATTTACCTTGCCGCTGCTCATGCCCTTCGGCTCTCCGGCAACGATGTACTCGACGCCGGCCTTCTTTATTTTCGGGATTGCAGCGTCCCCTGAGCCGTCCACCACGGCAATGACCTTGAAGTTCCTGTACCTCTGGTTTTTTATGGAAACCAGGTTGCTCTCGAGCGTCAGGTCTGTGCCCCTGCACGGGACTATGACCAGTGTGTCTGGCTCGTATCGCTTGGGTTGCCTGGCAGGCTCTTTCTTCCTTAGCAAGTGTAATGAGTCAAGCGCAAGAAGGAAGAGGAAGACTACGAACGAGAATATTATGTACGCCAAGAGAAGCGGGTCCATGCCATCAAAGATTTCTATCTCAATACCTTTTTAAGCGTTTATCGGGATATTCTAAACAATGTATAGCAGCTTCCTGACCCTTATAATACCTGCGATACTCTCGTTTGTCGTGACCGTGATAGGCACAAGGTTCCTCATGGGCTACCTCTACGGCGCAGGAGTGGTGGCTGAGGACCACAACAAGGGCAAGCCCGTGATCCTTGCAAGCAGCGGCGGGCTTGCAGTCGCGTTCGGCATACTCGTCGGCATACTGGTATACACGTTCGGCGCAACGTTCGTCTTCAAGCCAATTACCCAGGCGCTTTCGACCCTGCTGGCGGTGGCGCTCTCAGTAACACTCATAGCCTTTGTAGGCTTCCTTGACGACATAAATGTGAAGAGCCACAGGGTGGCGAGCACAGGCAGGAAGGACATAAGGAAGGGGCTGGAGCAGTGGCAGAAGCCGCTCCTCACGCTCATAGGCGCCCTGCCGTTAATGGCGATAGACGCAGGCGTAAGCACCATAAACGTGCCTTTCATCGGGGTGGTCCACCTCGGCCTGCTCTATCCGCTGCTTCTTGTGCCCATAGCTGTTATTTTCGTCTCCAACGCATTCAATCTCCTGGGAGGATTCGACGGCCTGCAGCCTGCCACTTCGCTCATAGCCAGCTTCGGCCTCTTCCTGTACTGCCTTCTCTACGGCGGCTACATAGGCACGCTCGTTGCAGCACTTCTCTTCGCGGCAATACTCGCTTTCCTGCCGTTCAACTGGTACAAGGCCAAGATCCTTCCGGGCGACAGCTTCACCTATGCCGTAGGCGCAGGCCTTGTGGCGGTGATGGTCACAGGCCAGGCGGAGGCGTTCGGGCTTATAATCTTCATACCCTGGATAATAGAGTTCTTCCTGCACCTGCGCAGGAAGTTCCACGTGAATGACCTTGGCACAAGGAGGAGCGACGGCACGTTAGCGCCGCCGTACGGGAAGCATATCTACAGCCTTACCCATGCGGTGATGAACATCAAGAGGGCAACGGAACTGGACGTTACCATTTATATTTCAGTCCTGGAGGTGCTCTTCGTCGTGCTGGCGTTCGGCCTCAAGTTCGCGGGCCTGCTCTGATACTCTGCCTGTTCCGGCTTTCCTGCGAGCAGTATGTCCGAGGTCCTGATAAGCTTCTTCCTTCCCGCGTGCTTGGCATAGCTCATGGCCTTGTTCGTTATCTGCTCTGCAAGCTTGCCTATCTCGCGCTCCATCTGGGTCACCGCATCCTCCGTTATCCTTTCCGCACCGGCTTCCCTGATAAACTGCTCTATGTCATATAGGCTGAACTTCCTCTCTACCACGCAGAACCACCACAGCTTCTGAGATAAAATGACAAATTCTGATATTTAAAAAAAGGACAAATTATGTTGGCGTGGAAGCTTTAAAAGGACAACCGAAATACGCGAATAGCGGCAGAGCATGACCTCATTTTACTTGATTACAACCGCAAGGTTGATGCTTTTTTAATCCTTCTCTAGGTCCATGGCGCTTTTTGCGGAACGTCGGCACCACAAATGCCTTTTTCTTTCCGGTTTCGTTCATATTCGAAGCTGCATTGACGTTGCTGGCATCGATTATATAATAGTTTTGTGGTCAACTATATTTCATGGCAGATCCTGGCAAGAAGAGCATGCTGAGCAGGCACGTTGAGGACTTGAGAATAGAGAAGGGCATGACCGTAAGGGAGCTTATCACGCGGATGAGCGGCATGGGCGGCTTCTCCGCGCAGAACATGGTATCCGGAATAGAGATCGTTGGAAGAATGCTTTCGGACAAGGACTCGTTCAACTTCCTCTCATTCCCGGCTGACATAATCGCCACTGGCATGCGCGGCATGATCGCTGACTCGCTGAGGCATTTCGACGCAGTGATGACCACCTGCGGCACACTCGACCACGACCTCGCCAAGGCGCACGGCGGCAAGTACAGCCACGGAAGCTTCGACGTTGACGACAACAAGCTGCTGAAGATGAACATCTACAGGCTCGGGAACATCTTCATAGAGCGGGACGAGTACGGGCTTGCGCTCGAGAAGGAGTTCACAAGGATAATGGACGACATCTATTCGTCAAGGGATTACAAGGAGGAGTACGCAGGATACGAGCTGCTCAGGGAATTCGGGAAGAGGGTGAAGGATCCGCACTCGATACTGAGGCAGGCGTACCTCAACAATGTGCCCGTATTCGTGCCGGGAATAGTGGACGGCGCATTTGGCACGCAGCTGCTTCTATACTCGCAAAGGAAGAAGTTCAGGCTAAACCTTCTCAAGGACGAGGCCAAGCTCGGCGACATAGCGTTCGACCATAAGACGACGGGGGCGTTGATGGTGGGCGGCGGGATAAGCAAGCACCACGTGATATGGTGGAACCAGTTTAAGGGAGGACTGGATTATGCCGTTTACATTACAACGGCAAGCCAGTACGACGGCAGCCTTTCCGGAGCAAGACTTACGGAAGCAGTCTCATGGGGCAAGGTGAAGCAGAAAGCAAAGTATGTGACAATCGATGGTGACGCCACGATAATATTACCTGTTATGTTTGCTGCGCTCGACATGTGATTAGATGTCAGAACTGATCGAGGTCGTTGACGACAACGACAGAGTAACGAGGATTGATGAGAGGGATCTT
>JASHTL010000023.1 GCA_030040595.1 Microcaldota archaeon | reverse complement strand
TCCTATGTAATTGCCCAGTATTATTGCCGATATGACTATTCCGAAGACGGTGCCGAGATAGTAGCCTATGCCTTCAAGGAAGGCCATGTACCTGGCGAGCTTGCCCTTTCCGAATGCCTCGTATGGGAATGTCACAAGCGCGCCAGATTTTGGGAATGCAGTTACCATCTCCGCATAGATTAGAGCCATGAATATGGAGAATATTCCGGCTATCGCCCATGCAATTATGCTTGACGGTCCGGAAAGCTGGTACGTTTCAGAGGGAAATGTGAGTATCGCAACTCCTACCATGCCACCTATTCCCAACCAGAAAAGGTCCCAGAACCCCAGTACTTTTTTGAAAGCCATATTACCAGAGAATTTGTAGCATAGTTATAAAATGAAGTATCGCGGTGTCATGTGTCGGTTAGAATGTGGCCATTTGAAGCTGTATGGCGCAGTTAGGGCAGTTCCACGTGCCTTCCTGCGAGCCCGAAGTGGCGCATGTCAGATGATAATATTGGGCGCACGACTCGCAGTAGCCGCATGGGCCGTGAATCACTTCGCCGCATGATGCGCATTTGTATGTGGTTCCTTCAGATTCCTTTGCCATGATATCATATCTGTAGGGTCTTTTATATATTGATGCGCAATTATTAGAACCATATCATTATGCGAGTGTAGTCTAGCCTGGTAGGACTTTGCCTTGCCAAGGCAAGAACCCGGGTTCAAATCCCGGCACTCGCACTGGTTTTTAGGTTTTTACCCAAATAGGCGCACGCATAGAATGTTTAAATAAGAGGAACGCTGCGATTATTAATAGGTTATGTGCATGCCGGTAGTGAAAAGGAATCCGAGCGTTGAAAGATCTGAAGGTTCAGGTTTTGCAACCGGATATAGATTCGATTCGATAACCAGCAAAGGTTCGTCTGCCTTAAATGAAGATGCGCTTGCAGTAAATGAAAGGACTGGAATCTTTGCTGTTTTTGATGGCGCAAGCAGCTTGACTTCATTCAGCGACAGCAAAGGAAGAACAGGGGGGTTCTTGGCTGCAAACATAGCAAGAGAGGTTTTTGAAAACGAGGATAAGGAACTGGTTGACTTGGTAAGGGAAACAAATTCCAGAATAAGAAAGGCGATGCTGGATGCAGGAATAAATGCGAGTGACAAGCTAAACCTCTGGGTGACAGCCGCTGCTGCAATCAAAATAGGTAAGGACTCTTTTGACTGGATCCAGGTGTCTGACACTCTGATATTGGTGCTGTACAAAGACGGCAGGCACAAATTGCTCGTCAATGACTACGACCATGACCAGGGAGTTTTGACCCTGATGGCGCAATTGGCCAGGGACGGAGTCGAAGATCCTAGAGCTGCAATAACAAAACCTCTTGAACGATTAAGGAGGCAATTGAATGTCACGTATGGGTTCATTGCCGGTGAAAGCAGTGTTAGATTCTTGAAGAGCGGAACTGAAAGTCTAAAGGGTGTTGAAGAGATAATTCTGTTTTCCGACGGGTTACTGATACCGAAAGCGGTCCCGAAGGAACCTGATGACATAGACACCCTGGTAAAGGAATACAGGAAGGGAGGCCTTAGAGGCTGGCTAGGGTATGTCAGAAACCTCGCGCTGAGTGATCCGAAGATGCTGAAATATCCCAGGTTTAAGCCTTATGATGACGCTACAGCAATCTCAGTTAGTTTCACAGGCGCTGGAAGCAAAAGGTCATAGCTTTCCGTCCTTTTTAAGGAGCTCTTTGTAGAAAAGTACCCCTGCGATGGTTTTCAGATCTACCTCCTCCCCCTTTCTGACCATGTCAAGTATCTTTCCGATTGTCATTGGTCTGAGCCTTATCCTCTCGAAAGGCTCCCTGTTTTGCCTGCCTTTTACAAGTCCGGTTGCCAAGAAGATGTACATCTCCTCGTCGCTCATTCCAGGCGATGCGAGGGCCTTGAAAAGGAGTTTCATGTGCTTTGGCTTATACCCGGTTTCTTCTGCAAGCTCCCGCTCTGCGCAGCGCACCGGTGATTCCCCTTTTTCCACGTGCCCGGCCGGCAGCTCATACACCCACCTGTCCACCGTGTCGCGGTAGTTGTGTTCGATCAGTATCCTTCCATCGTCTAGTATAGGCACGATTACCGCCACTTTTCCGACCAGGACAGTGTTATAGTCAAGAGTGTGGCCATGTAAGGAAATCCGCTTTACCCCCACTTTGAATATTTTGCTGGTGTAAACCGTTTTGTTGCGCGGTCTTCTGGTTTGCATATCATTTTCACCATTTCATTTCTTTGTCTGCTGCTGGCCTTCAGTGTACAGTTCTGCAGCCAGTTTGTACCTTGATATCGTCTGCGTTATGAGCCTGCCTTTCCCCGTGAACGTGGCCAGGAAGAGCCCCACGCCCCCGAACATTGCCGTCCTTATGTTGTCCACGAACCGGACCTTGTACTGGAGCGTGCCGTCGAATCCGGCAATGTGCGCGGGGTCGACCTCTATGGCCTTGGTTCCGTCAAGTTCGTGAATTACCATGTCTCCTGTGACGTGTATGAACACTTTGCCGGGGCCTGTGAAGTTCTGCAGCACGAACCCTGTGCCTCCGAAGAGCCCGCCGGAAATGTTGGTTATGTGTATGTCGAACTTTACCGATTCCTCGGCCACAAGGAATGCAAGCCTCTCAGCTGCGAATGTCTGGCCTGCGGCCAGATCTATGGGGATTATCTTTCCTGGAAAGACGCCAGCAACCTGCATATGGCCCGGGCCATTCTTTGCCCTGAATTCGGTGAGCAGTCCTGTCGCGCCTGTGGCTTTCCTTTCCAGCATGCCTATAATGCCTCCTACGGCGCGGGGGGTCATTATCACGGTTTCGTCCTTGCTGATCAGCCTTCCGGAATCGGCATACACCCCCTCGCCTACGTCAAAGTCTATCCTCAGCGACTGCATGTCGTCTCCCACAGTTGTGTATTTCATTCTCTCGCCTATTTCAGCATGCTGTTGAGCTCTTCGCCGTCCACATTTAACCTGTGCTTCGACATTACGTCAGTGATTATTGCTGCTTTGTTCTTTCCATGAGCGCCCTTGGCTTGTTCGATTATGACTGTTAGCTTAGCGCCAGTGATTCTCTCCAATCCCTTTTCCTTCACGATTGCTGCCACCGATCCGTCTGCCACTGATAAGGATTTGAGCAGCTCTTCCACGCCGGTCTTGGTAATCTTGCCTGAACTGTATGTGTTGAAGACTTCTGCAAGCCTTGACGCGCTTATCGAATCGACACTCAGCCCGGACCTTTTCAGTTCAGTGAACTTCTGTAGAAGCGTATTTGCTATGAAGACCTTCTCTTTACCTGCGCCGGAGGCCACCTCGTTGTAGAGCTGGAACCTGGGCGATAGCACCAGCTGGTCTACGAGA
>JASHTL010000022.1 GCA_030040595.1 Microcaldota archaeon | reverse complement strand
GTGTAGGCACTGCCGACGCACCGCTTGTCTGGCTTCCCAATCCCAGCAGCAATTCAATGGTGCCCAATGCTCCATGCGCACCGCTAACAAGACCTACGAATGGTATCAGGTAGTTTGACGCGTAGAGGAACTCCATCGCAAGCAGGTTGGAGTCGTCGGGATAGCAGCCATGGTAGTTGAGCACCTCTGAGATCTTTGGGAAGACAAAGAAGTTCAGCTGGTACTGTATCAGGTCATAGCTGTCAGTGTTGCCGTCCTGGCACTGGCTATTCAGATTGTCAGCGTACGGCCCCGGACATGCGAGCGGCAGCTCGTTTATGACCATGGTGGGGAGCGAGTTCGCGCCTATCAGTTCAACGCAGCCGGCGGGGTTTCCCGTAGCTGCGGGCGTAGGCGTGGGCTGTCCGCTCACTATGCCTGTTGAAGTGTACTGGCAGAGCTGGTTCCCGTTTCCCAGCGAGGTATACTCGAACAGGTATATTATTGGATAGATGACAAGGCATACTATCACCACTGCAACTATCAGCCCTCCGGCTCGCCTGGTGTATGAGAACGTCCTGAGCAATATTCCGGCTGCGAGCAGGAAAGGCCACCAGTATATGACGATAAGCGCCACTATCATCTGGAGGAACGAGAGATAGAATATCAGCGTGGCTGCAGTCTCGACCGGAGGCAGCGCAATCCTCTGGTAATAGTATGCGACGTACGGCGTGTATGAGTACTGTATCTTGAGCGGTATCGGCTCGCCCACTCCTCCGCCGAGGACCGGGACGGAGCACTCCAGCAAGTCCTCCGCAATCCCTTCCGGAAGCCCTCCGAACTCGCCCACGCAGAATGTGACTATGGGCTTGAAAGTCCTTATCCACCCGCTCGTTCCCTCGATGTAGTAGAGCGAGTTGAGGTTGCCCAGCGTCTGGTTGGTCATGTTTGCCAGTATCACGTAGGTAGCGGCAAGGCCGTAGTCAAGGTTTGCGCTGACGCGATTGTTTGTCGCAGCGGGTTCTATGAGGTCGCTGCAGACGGTGTTGGTGGGGCTTGGCTGGCCGTTCCAGTATGTGTAGATGCTGTTCGTGAACTGGAACTGCGACTGGCTCAGGCTGGCCGTGCATATCTGGTATATGTTTGTGGGAGAGACCACCAATGTTTTCGTAGAGGTCAGCGAAGTTCCGAATATGCTGATTATCCATATTATAAGGACAACCAGGACCGCAGTGCCCACCGCCTGCCAGAATTCCGTGACTGCCATTGCCTTGACGCGGGGGTTGTTCAGCGCAACGCCAACCATGTAATATATGCTTGTGAGCGCAAACGAGAGCATTATCGCTGCCAGGATCACAGGAATCCAGTTCAGGAATGTGCGGTAGCTGTTCGCAATGACCGGCACCGGGTTCGCCGCCTGTACAGACACCGACGCCAGGGCTAGCAGGAGCAGCAGTACCAATGCTATCTTGTACTTCCTATCCATCAGACATTACCCCAGAACGGTCCGAAGACTCCAGAGGCGGATCCGCCGCCGAGCACCTGCGGTATTGCGTTGAGCCCCTTTGCAAGCCCCTGCGCAAACCCTATCGTTATCGCTATGTCCAGCGCCACAAGGACTATCGCCTGGAACATGTACTGCGCTATCTCGTATCCGTAATTCTCTATCGCGTCGGGTATGAAGAAGAGGTCCTTAAGCCCTCCGAGCAGGAATCCGCTGATCCCGCCAACGCCGTTGAACATTGACTCGTAGAAGCCTATCGGCACCTGGCCTTCCTGCCCGCCCGGCTTGACTATCATGGCAGGCGTCTGCGCAGAGAAGAGCGTGTTTGCCGGAGGGGCCGGGAAGCTTGCAGGCGCTATGTAACTGACGTAAGGGTTGCAGTTCTGCGCGTTGGAGATCGCAGGAAACTGTGCGCCAACGTAGTTTGTGCTGCAGTAGAGCCAGTTCATTATGTACGTGTTCATTGTTATCGTCAGTGGAAGTATGAAGTAGAAGGCTATCGCTATGGCGAGGAAGGAATTGGCAGCCTCGCGCAGCCTGGGCCCTGCGAACGGCCATGACCTTATTATCAGGGTGAGCGGAAGCAGCACAGTGAGCGCCACAGCCTCTATAACCGGCAGGAGCAGGTAGTAGATGAAGAGTGCGCCGTACGACGCGACGAGCATGGCAGTATAGGTTCCGGTGAGCACGCCGGTATATCCGAAGAAGACTCCGGTTATGTTGTTGTCGAGCTGGACCGAGACCCAGCCGTTGAGCAGCACTATCTCCTCGCTCTGGAGAAGCACCTCCATCGCGTGCGCGTAGAGCAGGAACGCCGCGCTCTGCGAGTATATCTGCGTGAAGATCTCGGCTGACTGGATGAAGAGAAGGTTGGAGAGGTAGAACTGTGAGAACTGGATCGGATCCTGGTACGCGCCCGCTCCCGCCGTGAGTTCGCTGGTCAGCCCCTGGCCGATCTGGCACGTCGTATATGCGAAGCCAAGCAGGATTATTATTATGAATATGGACAATATTGCCTGGACCAGCTCCACCTTGACCGCGCCGCGGAGCCTCTCCCTGGTCACCGTTGGGAGAAAGCCGGTGAAGGCGTACACTACTGCGCCTATGAGTATCGCCAGAAAGACCACGATCCCGTTTATGAGCAGCCACGAACCCTGGTTTATGCTGGCGAACTTGCACGCGCCTAGATAAGCGGTTGTAGCGAAAAGTACAAGGTCCATTTTCTCATGCCATCTTCAGCTTGCCTCCAAGGCTAAGCCTTATAGTGCCGCCGAGCATCCTTGCTATCGAGTCGGTCAGCGGGTATATTATCATCAGGTCCAGGGCCAGGAGCAGGAGCTGTATCGTGGCGTACCAGCCGGTGCTCACCAGGCCGTTGAAGAAGACCCACTCGCCGCCGAAGGAGTCCCATGCATACGCTATGATCTGCGTCGGGCCCTTGATCACGTCGTTGAATATGGCATTGAGGGTGGAGCATATCACGGATCCGCCTGCGGCGCAGACCGGGGCAGGGCATGATGCCTGCCCGCCCACAGTCCCGCACGGAGCCGGTACAATCACTGCAGCCCACGCCGCAACCGGCTGGTCGAGAAGCACAAGCAGCGCCGGGAATATTATCGCAGCGGCTATCCCTATCGCTATCAAGGTGCCGCCTATGCCGCGTATGAACGGGAACGCGCGCATGATCAGGCCGAGGGGTATGAAGACCGCAAGACCGAGGTCCACGATCGTAGGTAGAAGCGTTATCAGCGCGTAGAGCACTGACGTGACGGGGAAGAGGACGAACGTGAGCATGTCGAAGACTGTGGACTCATAGTGGCCTATGACTATGTTTCCAGACTCAAGCATGTAGTTCTGGTACGGCTTCATGCTGAACCCGGAATTGAGCGTGAAGCCGTCAACGAACGGTATGGGCAGCGGCAACGGCAGGTAGAGCGATACGGACGTGCCTTGCACCAGGCCGATCGCCACCGCTTCCTGGCCGAGGAACTCCCAGCCCGGAGTCACGTTGTTTTCCGCAGCGCAGAGATAACTCTCAGATGTCGTTATCAGGGCGCCGATGTTTGTTGCCAATGATCCGCTGCTTGGTGACACAGCTGAAGGCGCAAGGTTTAGCGCGATGCCGCTGACTATGATCAGTACGCCGTATATCGCCACCACAAGGAAGATCGACTTCGCCAGCTCGTAGTACTCTCCCTGGACCCAGCTGTAGAGGCCCCGCAGGTTGAAGAACCTGGCTAGCAGGTATCCGAGCGCCACGATGTCGAAGGCAAGGTCCAGGGCTACCAGCGTCAGGGCTGCTATGATTGAGAAGTTGGGCAGCACGAACGGTGCGCCTGTGGATGTGCCGGTCAGCTTGCACGCGTTTGTGTATGTCACGACGCTGCTTGATGATGCCGATACGGGATCTGCCACGGCGATAAGCAGCAGTATCGCCATCGACGATAGCAGGAGTTGTTTACCCCGACCGAGCATGGTTATACGTTGGACTACCAGAATATAAAGGTAGCGCAGCCTCAGTGGGTAAGAAGGGCAAATCTCTTCATGTACGACTCGGCCTGCAGTATCACGAAGTAGGGCAGTATGAATACACTGGTGACAATCAGCGTTATGTAGCCCGAGTACACGGTACCTGCAACCGCTATGAAGAGCGCATCAGCAATCGAGATCGCGATCGCAAGGAGGAAGACCCAGAGCAGATAATACTGCGGCGCGTGCAGCACCAGGCTGACGCTGTCGCGAAGAGCCCTGCCCAGCCTCTTGTTGTCCACGACTATGGCGCTGGGCACGTAGAATATCACTGCGAAGCCGAAGAACCCGAAGAGGGCGGTAAGAACCGCGCTCAGGCCGAGCATGTACCCGAGTATGTTCAGAGCGATCAGCACCAGCGCGTACACAAGCAGCACGGCAAATACTCTTCCTATGTACTTCTCTATCTCCTGTATCACCCTTCTTCCTATGTTGACATGGGTCTTCCTGGACTTAACTATCAGGCTTATCGCCACGAATGCGAAGCTCAGGAAGAGGAGCGAGAAGACCATCGCTATTATGACTACTGCGAAGCTCACGAGGTTTGGCGCTATGAAGACGCTGGCGCTCCTGAGGAAGGTGCCCCCTGCAGCCACGTAAGTGGGAAGAGGCGCGAAAAGCGGTATGGCAAAAGCTATTATGAAAGGAATGGAGAAGATCAGGACAAGCCTGAGGTTCTCAGTGTATGTCTCCCATGCATCGCTCAATACGTTTCCCATCTCCGCACCGGTACTCGAATACATCGGTATCAAAGGTTAAAAAGATTCCTGTCATCACGAGCTGCTGTTATGCACAGGTTTTGTCTCATAGACATACTCGCCGTTGTAGAATATGGCATGCATGTACGTGACCCGAGAGCTCTCGTTGCTGCCGTTTATCACGGCGCGCAGGCTGTACGAGCTCGCGTTCTGCGGCAGTTCTATCCTGTTCAGGTTCAGCAGGCAGGTCACCGCGCCGCAGAGCGGCGTTGTGCCTATAAGGCTCTCGTTGTGTATGCCGTAGAGCAGGTACTGGCTGCCGTTCTCGGAATAACCCTGCAGGTAGAAGAATACCGTTGCGTTGCTCATGTTGCGGTACAGGAGGTTTGCTGTGTATATCGTGTAATTGCCCTCGAAGCTGACATTCTGGTCCGAGACGCTGAAGTTGAAGTTGCGCACGTACTCGAGATGCGACTCGTAGGTTGCAACTGCTGCGGCAACCACTATGATTACCAGTGCAAAATATACGAGCGTACTGCGCTTCCTCAGTGCCTTAGTGAGCCATCCCTTCTTCTGTTCTCCCTTGGTCATCAGGAGCACGAAGAGTATGAAGAATATGTAGAAGGTAAAGTAACCGGTCAGCGAATGGAACATGAAGAAGAGCGGAATCACGCTCAGGACCGGTATGAGCTCCTTCCTGTTCCAGTAGAGCATCGCTAGCGTGACAGCTGCGGTTGCAGCTATTATCAGTACGCCTGTAAGCGAGAGCAGGACATGGTAGTCAAGAAAGAGGTAGCCGATAGGGGAGGCGTTGAACGGCACTGCGTTTCCTATCGGTATGAGTATGTCAGAGAAGAACGCTGTCGGGCTCAGGTATATGAAGTAGCCGTTTATCAGGAGGAATATTGCCAGCGCCCCGCATATATCCCTCATTCCTTTCTTCCAGCCGTAATTGTTGAGGGAATAGAGTAGCAGCAGCACAGCAGGCAGCCAGACTTCCTGCTGCATGGAGAGCGCCAGGCCGATCGGCACAAACGCGTACTTGCTCTCCAGCTTTGCGTATGCCAGTATGATAAGGCCGAGCATCAGGAATGTCGCTATGGACGCGACAGTGCTCAGTGCCAGCGATAGGAAGACCACAATCTCGAACCTGAACCCCAATATCTTCTTCTTGTCAGTGGAGAACGCCATGGCGATGAGCAGAATCACGATGCTTATGCTCGCGTCAAGGCCAAGGTCCGTATGGCCCAGGTTGTAGAGCGTGGGTGCGGAAGCAAAGTAGAAGGGGGCCAGCGAGAGGAAATATAGCGCCGGGTAATCCATGTATCCTATGAAATTGTTGCTCGTGGTCACGGAGCCGCCGATTGTGTTGAAGTTGGCGTAGAGCTGGTTCGCAATCGATGTTGTGTATGGATTGCCTCCGGAGAGCACCTCGCCTATGGCGTTGAACGCGAGCAGTATCTCGTCGCCGAACTGGAACTTGGTGACTATGTACGCGAAGATGATCAGCGAAACGGCGATGCCTACTGCAAAGATCAGCAGAGCCAGTCTGCGCTTCTTAGCAACGCTGTACGCGTATGCACCGAGCGAGAAGATGAAGTAGAGGAAGAGGATGAAGACTATGTATATGCCGTTTACCTCAGAGATTGTACCAAGGGTCGCCATCTCTGAGACTAATACTGTTTTCGGCATCAGAAATAGGGCTATGAATAGGACTAGGAGTACGGCAAAGATGGCATGAAGCATTAGCGCATATCTGCCCGGGTTCTTCCTGAGCAGTATGTATAGCAGCACATAGGCAAGGAACAAGCAGCAGTAGACCGGCGCGAGTGGATAATAGTAGAATGAGAACGAGATGTACTCCGAAATGTAGATTATGAAGAAGAGGAGCGAGACGGCAAACTCGGAATAAAGAACACTCTCCTGCGAGATCTTCATCCAAGGACCTATCTCTCTACGACTATCTCTTATAAAAAGAAAGCGGGATGCCACGATTCGTGGCATCCTTTTTCATCAAGACTCAATCGCGATCAGCAGCCTGATGCTGATATGCTATTACTTCCGCCGATAGATATTATTACATTGAGTAGGGTAGGTGCGATCAGCACGAGTATAAGTCCGACGATTCCGCCGACTATCATACCCATAGACCATCCCTGCAGGTTACCCCTTAAGTTTCCAGCGGCAGGAAGCAGGTGTGCAGCCGCATACATCGTTCCGCCTATTATGAAGAGTACCAATGCCAATATGCCTATGACTGTCCTTATGTCAGCTACTATGCTGCAAAGGCTTGCAGAGAGCGTAGCTCCTGCGCTATTGTCTGCCGCAACTGTCGAAACAAGTACAGATCCGACCAGTATAGTCAGGTACAGCAATTTCATTGCATTTGTTATTCTCATAGAATCGTGCCTATCATGCAGTTTAGATATAATAATACTCCTTTTTATACCTTTGCTTATACTGAGACTTAACGTAGATTGGCTTTACCGGATGCCTTAACTGGATATCCGACCGGTCAGGTCTGAGTTCTTGAGCGAAAAGAGAGACGGCAGCTATAAAGGATTTGACAGAGAAACCTTCCCCAAGATACTTGGATGGTCCACCCTGCTCGCCTTTACAATCTACCTGATAATCACCATAGCTGTTTTCTGGCCTGCAATGCTAAACCCGACAAGCATACTCTCAACAAGTGGAGGCGGAGATGACTATCTAAGCCTATGGAGCCTATGGTGGACAAATCACGCGCTGTTTGGCGGCGGAGGCCCGCTCTATGCCACCAATATGGTCTACTATCCCTATGGAACGAACCTGGCGCTCCAGACTCTTATGCCTCTGGACGGACTCTTCACATCCCCCTTACAAGGCATAAGCCTTCCGCTGGCATATAACGTTATAGTGCTTCTAGGCTTTGCCCTCTCCGGGCTCTTCACGTACTTCCTGACCCTTTACCTTACATCGGACAAACGCGCATCTTTTGTTGCAGGACTGGCATTCGCATTCAGCTCAGTGAACATAGCGCACGGATATGCATTCCTGGACTGGGTTTCGGTCGGGTTCATACCCCTGTTCATGCTCTTCCTGATCCTAGCTATCAAATCTCATAGGCACAGGTATGCATTTGGCGCTGCAGTTTCTTTCGTGCTGCTAAACTTCACGGGAAACCTTGAGGAGGGCGTAATGACGCTGATGTTCGTATTGGCATTTCTCTATTTTATGGCATTCACTGACTCGAGAAAGGCCGTTCTGAACAGGAAGTCTGCGATGAGTTTCCTCGAGATTGCAGCAATCACAGTAGTGATAAGCCTGCCGCTAATAATACCTGTGGTGCATGGCATAATCTATGACAATCAACTGGCCTTTGCAGCGGAGGGCTCTTCCTTGGGGTCATCGGCCCAATGGAGCAACGATCTCGCCTCGTTCTTCCTGCCAAGCGAATTCAACGGTCTGTTCAACGGCATCTCTGCGAGCTATGATGATAACATTTCATATGGAGACCCCTGGGAGAACATGGCATACGCCGGCTACACGGTGATCGCGCTCTCGTTAATCGGCATATACTACGATATTAAGAAGACCGCCCTCTCGAGGACAATAATCTGGCTCTCTCCGGCACTCCTCTTTGCATGGATCTCGCTCGGCCCATTCGTCGTGATATATGGATACAACACCGGCATACCTGGCATATACTTAATTCTTTCCCAGCTGCCTCTTCTCAACATTATACGCGAGCCAGGCAGGTTCGACATCTTTGTCGCGCTGTCCATGGCGATACTTGCTGCATACGGGCTGAAATACCTCTTCGAAAGGATGAGGACAAAACGTATCAGGATGCAGGTCACGGCACTCGCCGCCGTTGTGTCCGCACTCATCTTCATAGAGTGCACAGGTCTTCCAATCACAGGCAGCTTTATCAACTCGTTCTATGTAAACGGAACCATACCTACCGCGTACAAGTCTGCACCAGGAAGTGTAAACGGAACGATGCTGGTGCTGCCCACGGAGCCGTACCCTGGATACACATACATTGCGATGTATTACCAGAGCCAGTTCATGCAGCCGATAATAGGTGGATACACGTCCAGAGTATCAGGGCCGCAGATATTCTACCCGTTCGATCTACCGCTGGTCGCAAACTACTCACCGCCCGCATCGAATCCAGGTAACAATTTCGGTTTCGCCGGGTATCCGATAGAGGAGAACTATACGATTGCAAACAGGGTAATGCTCTCCAGCTATAACGTGAGCAGAATAATGATCGTCAAGTACCTGCCGGGAAATGCTATGCCAACGTATAATACCAGCACCTTGAATTCCATCTTGCAGGAGATGGTCGCACTGCATGGAAAGCTGCTGTACAACGGCACGTCAACAGAGCTCTTTTCGGTGCCTGACGCTGCTGTTCCGCCGAACAACGCTACATCATTGCTCTCTGGCATATGGGTGCCTGCGGCATACCTGGTCTGCGGATCAAGTTGTCCTTATAACTACAGCATATGGACAAGTCTCTGGTTTACAGACTTGAATTACACGGACGGCATGACTATACTTGTGCCGCGTAACGAGAGTGTTACAGTATGCACGGAGGCATATCCTCTATACAATGCTACTCTCTATGCTTACAAAGGCGCATTGTTGCTCAAGAGCGCACGTGTGCAGTATGGTGCCAACAATTATTCGTTCACCCTAAACGCAACTGCAGGATACAACAACATAACATTGTCAAGCACTGCGAATGTCTTCAGAAGCATAAGCGTGCCTGACCTCTCGATAGAGGCAGGGTTCAGCAGCATCAGGGTTTTCTATAACAGTACAAGCTGCGGCTGACTACCTCAGCGTGGCTATTATCCCATCTATTATACCGTGGACGCCTATACCTCCGGTGGAGCGGACAGCCATCCTATGGCTCAAGACTGGCCTTGCGAGGAACTTTATGTCGTCTATTGTCACGTGGTCTCTCCCCTGTATCAGCGCCCTAGCCTTGCCAGCGCGCATGAAGGCAAGATCCGCCCTTGGGCTCGCTCCCATGACCACGTGTATGTCTGTTCTTGTCGCACTGACTATCTTTGCTATGTACTCGTTGACGTCGCTAGCCATTGCGACCGTCTTCGCCTTTCCCTGCATCTCAAGTATATCGCTGGTAGTTATAATCTTCTGAATCACCTCCTTCTCCTCATTCTCCTTGAGCCGCATCATCTCCTCCTCTTCCTCCATCTTCGGGTAGTCGACGTCGATCTTGACGATGAATCTGTCAGCAAGTACCTTGGGCAGGGGTTCAGTGCCCTCTATCTTGAGCGGATTCTGTGTCGCAAACGCAGTGAACGGCAAGGGCAGCGGCATGTCGACTCCTCCAGCTGTGACCATCCTCTCCTCCAGTGTTTCCAGAAACGCGCTCATGGTCTTTGGCGGCGACCTGTTCAGCTCGTCAACGAGGAGTATGTTCGTAAAAACTGGCCCCTTCTTGAACTTGGTCTCGTTCTTCTCGTCGATATAAGCGTAGCCGACTATGTCCGCGGGTACAAGATCTGGGGTTCCCTGGATCCTCTTGAACTCTGCCTGCATAGTGTCTGCCATGGCCTTGCACATAGTAGTCTTCGCCACTCCGGGTACTCCCTCAAGGAGCGCGTGGCCGTTTGCGACGATGGTAATGAACATAAGTTCAATTGTGTCGCTCTTGCCTGCTATGTGCTTCTTCATCTCCGCTAGAACCTGCTGGAAGGCTTCATGCGCTTCTACCAAATGAGCACCGGAAAGTGATGCGTATTGCAAATTAATAAATGGCAGCTATGTAGACAGAGTTAACGCTTACCTTTCAACAATATATATAATTTTGCTCACTTCATAAATTATAACTGGTCTATACGGAATCGACTCTGAATTTCTTTCCTTTTCTTATTGGGGTTCCTACAAGTAAATAAAAAGTAAGCATCCTTTCCTGATATGTCTCATACCTTATTATGTTAAACATGCATCTGATCTCTGAGACCACCTGCTCCCTCGTTCTATGGAAATTTCCACGATCATTGCTAAATACGAGTTTACCCAAAAACTGTTTTTGTTCTTTCTCATGTAGTGGATCCATTATTAGAAGTTTTCCATCCTTCGTAAGTAGCGAACCTAGAATTTCACCAAGCATAGATCTGAAATCCTTTGGACTAAGATGGTGGACCGTACCAATTAACGCAACCAAATCATACTTGCCAGTTATCTTAAATCCCGTCTTTCTTTTGGAAAATTTATATCTAGGGTGCAGGATTCTTGCCTGGTCTATACCACGTGCATCGATATCGATGCCATGATAGATCTTAGGTGAAATTACCTCGCAGAATTCTCCAGTACCACAGCCCAAGTCTAAGAACGACTTAATTGATGGATTAACTACTGTGAGGAGCATTTCTTTTTCCTTTTTCATGTTACCGAGTAAGAGTCGCCTCGCCATATCTCTTCTACCTGGATTAGCCCAAAAAGGCTCACTAATCTTATTAAAAAGTGTTACGGGCACCTAGTATCACGTATATGTTGAATAAATTGATGTTAGAAGATATTTAAATTACCAACACTCAAAAGTGCAGTTTGCATTAGTAAGTGGACAGATTTCACAAGATTTAGCTAGCATTAAGCCAAGCACGCTGCGATAATCTTTATATGACCAAATATGTGTAGTACTGTATTCAGATAATATTTGCACGAAGTAATATAAATAATGGCCGTATCATATTATGCTCTTGTAGAAGTGAACTACTGATGAGGAATTCCTGTATTGTCTGCGGTAGCACAAACTTATCCCAAGATCTTGACTTAGGTGTAATGCCAAGCTCTAATAATCTCCCTTTAAAAAAAGAACTTAAAAAAGTCAAAAGTTTTCCCCTGAAATATTATTCATGCTCAAATTGCAGCCTTTTTCAGCTTCTTGAGATCGTAAGTGGGAATGAACTTTTCAGGAATTATCTATATCTTACAAGTGTAAATAAGGAACTTGTAGCTCATTTTAAGGAGATGGCAAATGATGTCTCGACTACGCTAAATGGAAAGGATCTTGCAATTGTGATAGGTTCAAATGACGGTGCAGAGGTCTTGATTCTAAAGGAAAGTTTGAGATTCAAGAAAGTTATAGGGATAGAACCTGCAATAAATATAGCAGAAATGGCAAATAAAAGAGGCGCAGAAACTATAAATAATTTCTTCAATCAGAAACTCAGCAAAAAATTAGTTAAAAAGTACGGAAATGCCGACCTTGTTACTGCAAACAATGTGTTTGCCCATATACCTGACCCCGAAGACATGCTGCTCGGAATGAAGAATCTGATAAAGGATGATGGGTCAATTGTAATAGAGGTGCATTGGCTGAAAAGTATGGTAGAACACCTTGAAATAGAAACTCTTTACGCAGAACACTATTATGTATGGACCGTAAAATCGATGCGAACATTGGCAGATAAATGCAAGCTCAAAATGAACAGTGTTCTATATATGCCAAAACAACATGGGGGGTCGCTAAGATTCACACTCAAAAAGAGCGGGAGGCACGATACGAAACTCGAAAGAGAGGAGGAAAAATTAGGACTTTATGATCTTACTACAATGAAGGGATTACAGATTCGTGCAGATAACAGAAGAAAGTCTCTGCGGTCCATGATGATGGACCTAAAAGCGAACGGGAAAAGGATAAGTATTTGGTCCGTTCCAGCCAAAATTCCTACCCTAATAAATTTTTGTGGATTTACTTCTAAAGAAATAGAGTATGCGTACGAAGTTTCTCCAAGCAAGATAGGCAGATACATACCAAAGGCAAACATATTCATAAAAGATGAGAAACTGATAGAAAAAGACATGCCAGATTATCTTATAATAGGTGCTTGGAACTATATCGAATTTGCCGAAGAGAAGCTTAAGTGGTACACCGACAAAGGAGGCAAGCTGATAAATCCTTTGACATGCAGGGTATTATGAAAGTGAAAGGATGAAAATATTAATTACAGGAGTTAAGGGGTTCATGGCCACAAACTTTGCAGGGCACTACCTACAAGATACAAACTACACAGTTGTAGGAGTGTCGAATGAGCCTATAAAACTGCGAGAGAAATTAGTAATCTCGAACGTTAAGCAAAAATACCCAAAGCGATTTAGCCTATATTCATCAGATATAACAAATAGCTACAAGTTGAAGTTGATATTGGACAAGGAGGAGCCAGATATAATACTCAACTTTGCCTCACAAACTGAAGTCATAAAAAGTTTTGAGCAGCCATATGGATTTTTCAAAACGAATCTAGAAGGGGTAGTGCATTTGCTTGAGTGGCTGAGACATAACAGCAAAGAGACAAGAATGATACAGTTCAGCACAGAAGCCGTATTTGCATCTGGTGGCAGCAAAGGAAAGGAGGATGATCCTCTCTTTCCCAGAAACCCCTACTCTGCGAGCAAGGCCGCAGCAGAACAGTACATACAGGCATACAACTTTTGCTTCGGTACTAATGTCCAGATTGCAAGACCGGTGAACAACTATGGCCCATATCAGAATCTAAACAAGCTAATAGCAAAGATAATAGTAAAATGTATCAAAAACGAAACGTTCAAATTATACGCCGAGGAGCATCCATTAAAACGTCACTGGCTTTATATAGACGACACATGTGCAGCAACAGATATCATAATTGACAAAGGCAAAAAAGACGAAGTATATAACATTGTGCCAGAAACAAGCTTCACAACAGAGGAGGTGGTAATGCGCATATTAGATATCGCAGGCAAGGAGAATATTTTTATGGGCTATTTAAAGGGACGGCAAAAAGATCAGGAACACTACAATCTTGACGGTTCAAAGCTAAAGAAACTTGGATGGAAACCTGCGTATTCCCTAGATGATGGCATAAAGAAAACAATTAGATGGTTCGAGTCTAATCCATCGTGGTTTAATCAGAACGGCAGAGCTCAGGTGTCTGAATGAAAATACTTGTAACTGGAGTAAATGGATTCATAGCAACAAATATTGCAGAGTACTTCATGCAGAACAGCAGTCATGACATCATTGGTCTATCAAAAATAACTCA